>JALSHL010000282.1 GCA_026982255.1 Paracoccaceae bacterium
CCCACTCGTTGTCGAAAATATTGGCGCCGAGGAAGGGGAAATCCAGTTCGTTTTCCACGATCTCGTTGACACGGTCGATACCGAGGGTGAATTCCCAGTGACTGACCATCGCGTCGGGTTTCAGGGCGTTCATGACGTTTACCATGTCCTGCCCTCTGGTCATCTCGGCCGTGTAGGACCCTTGCCATGTATCGCCACCGTCCAGCAGCAGGGCATCGGGGCGGTCGGCACGAATGGCCTTCAGCACCGTGGCAACGCGGTCCAGCCCGCCCATACGGCCATAGGTTTTCGCCAGCGCGGCGAAATCGGTATAGGTCAGGGCATAGGCCTCCGGCGAACCGGGGGTCAGGTTGAACATTTTCAGGAAATCCTGACCGGTCACATGCGGCGGCAGGCCGTTGACATCCCCGACGCCGATGTTGATCTCCGGCTCGCGGAAGTAGACAGGTTTCAGCTGCGCATGGATGTCGGTGATATGGATCAGCGTCACGTTTCCGGTGGTGTCGAAATTCAGCAGGTCGTCCTGCGTCAGGGTCTGCTGCGCCGCCAGACGGGACCAGTTGCCAACGCCCGAGGCACCGACAATTGCAGAAGCGGCCACGGAAGCCTGAAGGAAGTCGCGACGGGAAATCATATTTCTCTCCGGTTATTGGATGGTAAAAGAGCGGGGGCAGGAACACCGTTTTCCGGTGCGCCGACGCCGGCTCCTCGAACGGGGAAGGGGGGATCCGGCCCCGATGCGCACACCGGGGCCGGAAAAAGGCTAGTTGCGAACCGACGGACTTTCGACAGTCAGCCCGTTCCCGCGCGAGGCAACATACAGCTGCAGCGCATGGAATTCCTCGGAACCCTCTTTATAAGGCGTTGCACGAACGTTTTTCATGCAGCCCTTGAAGCGGCCCTGAATGGAATTCAGCTTGGCGTTTTTCAGACGATACGTCGGGAACCCGTTGACCTGACCCTGCGAGAGGCGGTCTGCACGGATCATAGTGCCGTAGTTGTCCTCGTGACAGTTTGCACAGGACAGGTCAAGCTGGCCAACACGGGTATAGTAGATTTCCTTACCCTGTTCCCAGAGGTCCGCAACGGGACCGTCTGTGGCAACATTGATCGTCATGCCACGCGACTGAAGACTGATCAGCGCGTTCATTGCGGTCATGTCCGCGCCGCTCCATTTCCAGGCCTCGGCACCCATACGCTCGGTCCGGCACTCGTTGATGTAGTCTTCCATCGTATAGAGTGCCTGCTTTTCCTCGTTCCATTTCGGAAGCGTGGCGCGCAGGCCGGCGAACTCTTCCGGACCGCCGGTATGACAGGCAGCACAGGATTTTCCGGCAGTGCCTTCAACCTTGTCCCAAGCGTCAATGGCCTTGTCGACAAAGATCATCCCGGGATTGTCGAAATCGTCCATTTGCAGGGCCTGGGTTTCCGTGGAACGGAATACCCAACCGGAGATCACCTCGTCGAGGTTCTCCAGATAGGCCGGTGCCGGAGCATGGGTGGTGATTGCGATTTCGTCGTTGATGACCAGTTCCGGCATGTCCTGGGCCGAAGCCGCAGTCGCGCCAAGTCCAAGAGTTGCCACCGAAGCAATCGCCGCCACTCGTTGCAGGTTTGAGATTATCATTTTGTTATTCCTCCCTCTGTTTCCTGCAGCCGATCAGCCGATTGCGATGGATTTCTGGTCCGTGTAGACCGACCCGTCGTCATCGAGCCATTCGAAGGTGAAGTCGCCGGCTTCGGGCACTTTCGCTTCGAACTGGAAATACGGGTTGGTGGAAATGGCACCGTGCAGGTTGGCGGACATAACCAGCTCGCCGTTGAACTTGCAGGTAAACGTATGGATGATCGAGCGCGGAATGACGTTGCCGTCCTTGTCCTTGCGCTGGCCGGATTCCATCTTGTGACTGATCAGGGTCTTGATCGTGATCACGTCGCCGGCTGCTGCCTTGCGCGGAACTTTAACGCGGGGTTTTACACCTTCTGCCATGTCTTAATTCTCCTTGATAACTGGTTAGCCGCCGCAGCCGCCGATTGTAACTTTGACCGAAGCCTTCGTCATCGCGAAGGAACCGTCGCTCATCTTTGCAACAGCGTAGACATCCTGCGTTCCGGCCAGGCGGATACGGGTGGATGCTTCCTGCGAGCCGGCAAGCGGACCGAAGTTGAAACCCACGACCTCGGGGTTCGGGTTGCCGCTGGCCAGGATGATGATCGACTCGGCGCCCGGGGCCGAAACCGAAATCGGAACCGTATTGCCGTTCTCGGCGATTTCGGGTGCCGTCAGCGTTACACCGCTGTCCGCCACATCCGCACCGCCGGTGAAGGCGGCGATGGCATCTTCGGTGGCCGAGGCAAAGGCCCGAAGCGGCAGCATGGCCGCGACTGCGGCTCCTGTGCCAACGATCAGGGCATCACGTCTCGTAAAATCCATGTTCTATTTCTCCTAAGTGTCTGTTCAGGTGTTGCACGGTCTTGTGACCGGCAGGTTATTCTTCTTTCAGCGTCATCAGATAGGCGAGCACATCCTCGACCTGCTGTGCGGTCAGAACGGTTTTGCCCTGGAATTTCTCCAAAACGCGGTTCAGGCCGTCGGTGCGATAGAAGGCCGGCATGATTGTGCCTTCGAAGGTGTTCTTCGAGTTCACGAGAATGCCGCGCAACTGGGCCTCTTCCCAGCGGTCCGCCACACCGTCAAGCGGGGGGCCTACCTCGCCGTGGAACAACTGCTCGTTCAGATCGGCGTTTACATGGCAGGCAAGGCAGTTGCCAAGCTTGCGATTGGCAAAAATCTCGCGACCGGCAGCCGGATCGCCCGCGACACCGGTAAGCGATTGTGCCACAGCGCCCCCGTCCTCGAAAACGACGTCGCCCGGTGCGACCACCTCTGCGGCGGCCATTGTCGCGAACGCGACTGTAGCCCCGATTAAAAGAAACGCTTTGCGCTTCATGCACTATCCTCCCTAGATTTGGCCGTATGGCTCTTGATTTGGATCAAACAAGCGTAACTCACACAGACGTGAAGGCGCAACAATAAATTCACATATCGGAATGATTGATATTTTAGAAAAACCTAATATATCAATGGATTATTGCGGCGCAGCATGTCGCTTGGACCTGAAACAAAAGCGTTTTTGCGGATTTCCGCGGAATTAGCCGAAGACAAAAACGTTCGGAAATTTCTGGAACAGCCAGGTGGCCATGGCCCCGATACGGCCCGTTACGATCAGGATCGCGAACAGAATCAGAAAAGCGCCCATCAGTTTCTCGACAAAACCCATATATTTCCGGTTCCGTTGCACCCAGCGCAGGAAGGGGCCGGAAAACACCGCGGCCAGAATAAAGGGCACTGTCATGAAAACCCCGTAGACCAGCAGCAGCCCGCCGCCCTGCAGCAGGCTTTCCTGCTGCGAGGCGATGAACAGGATTGCCGCCAGTGCCGGCCCGACGCAGGGGGTCCAGCCGAAACCGAAGGCCAGACCGATCAGATAGGAACCGATATAGCTCGCCGGCTTGACCGAACTCGAATCCACCCGTGCCTCGCGATAGAGCAGCGGAATTTTCACCCAGCCCAGAAAGTGCAGACCGAACACCACCAGAATCGCGGCGGCCACCCAGGATATCTGCTGGTCATAGGCGCGCATCGCCTGTCCGAGCGCCGTGGCCGCCAGTCCGAGGATGGTAAACACCGTCACCACCCCGGCCGAGAACAGCACCGACGACAGCACCAGCCGCCGTCTGGCCCCGGGCGATATTTGCGCCTTCTCGTCCAGTTCCTGTATCGACAGGCCGGCCATATAGCACAGGTAAAAGGGCACAATCGGCAGAATGCAGGGCGAGAAAAACGACAGCAGACCGGCAAAGGCCGCGCTCATATAGCTGATATCCAGTCCCATAAAGTTTACCGCCCTTTGTGCTAATAAAATTGATCCGGAATACATATTCCTATATCTTGATGCGATACCGCGCAACAAAAAGGGTCCGACATGGGGTTTCTGAAAACACTGACTGTTCTGCTGGCACTGCTGTTCGCCGGCGCCGCTTCTGCCGAGGTGCGTCTGATGATGGTGGAAACCGAAAGCTGCCCCTGGTGTGCCAAATGGCACGAGGAGATCGGACCGATCTATCCGAAAACCGAGGAGGGCAGGATCGCCCCGCTGCTGCCGCAGGAGATTTACGACCCGTTCCCCGAGGATATCACCCTCAAGAGCAAGCCGCAGTTCACCCCCACTTTCATATTGCTTCTGGACGGAGTCGAGGTTGCTCGTATAGAAGGGTATCCGGGAGAGGACTTTTTCTGGGGCATGCTGGCACGTCTGATTTCACAGCTGCCGGAGGAGGCGCGCCAGATATCCGGTTCCTGATCGATATGGGAAGAATTGTTTAGGGAAGCCTGATGTCACTACCGACAATTTCACCGGACATGACCGACGAGGCCATCGAAGAAGTTATCAGTAGCGCCAAATCCGCGACCGACTTCATGAAGGCCCTTGCCCACGAGGGGCGGCTGATGATCCTCTGTCATCTGGTCTCGGGCGAAAAGTCGGTAACCGAACTCGAAAATCTCTTGTCCTCGCGCCAGGCGGCAGTATCCCAGCAACTGGCGCGCTTGCGTCTGGAGGGGCTGGTGAATTCGCGTCGGGAGGGGAAAACCATCTACTATTCCCTCGGTGACCGGAAAGCGGCCCAGATGATCGAACTGGTTTATGACATGTTCTGCAGTTTCGATCCCGAAGACCCCGAAAACAAGGATAAAACCGACACGGAGTCCGCCTGATGGATTTCCTCGCCGACAACCAGCTTGCAGCCCTTGTCGGTCTTGGCGGCGGCGTTGCTCTGGGCCTTGCCTCGGCGGTCGGACGTTTCTGTACCCTCGGCGCGATCGAGGATGCGCTCTACGGGCAGGACAAGAAACGCCTGCGCATGTGGGGGGTGGCGATTGCCGTTGCCATCACCGGTGTATTTGTGCTGAACGCGCTGGGGCAGGTCGAATACGCCACCTCGCGGTTTTTCATCTTCAAGTTCCGCATCGTCGCCGCTGTTCTCGGCGGGTTGATGTTCGGCTGGGGCATGGCGCTGGCTGGTAACTGCGGCTTCGGTGCGCTGGCCCGCATGGCAGGGGGCGATTTGCGCAGTTTCGTCGTTGCCACTGTCATGGCGATTTCCGCCTATATGATGATCGGCGGTCCGACGGCGGCCCTGCGCGAAATCCTGTTCCCGACCGTGGTTGTCGATCCCGACGCCCCCGCACAGGGCATTGCCGACCTGATCGGTGATACTCTCGGTATGGCACCGATCCTTCCGGCCCTGCTGATCGCGGCGCTGATCGCGCTCTGGGCTTTTTGGGACCGGGGCTTCCGCACCTCGCGCACCCATGTGTTCTGGTCGGTGGTTGTCGGCCTTGCCATCGTTTCGGGCTGGTGGGGGACGACCTGGATTGCCGAAAACGGCTTTGGCGGTGCCGAGATTGAATCGCACAGCTTTTCCGCTCCGCTCGGGGAAACGCTGGTCTATGCCATGACATGGACGGGCGCCTCGATGAATTTCGGCACCGGTTCGGTGGCGGGGGTTGTGCTTGGGTCGTTCGTCGGCACGCAGATCAAGGGCCGCTTCCGTTGGGAGGCCTGCGATGATGCGCGCGAGCTGGGTCGCTCGGTGCTTGGCGGTTTCCTGATGGGCACCGGCGGGGTTCTCGCTATCGGCTGTTCGGTCGGGCAGGGGCTGACCGCCTTTTCCGCCCTCAGCTACAGCGCCCCGATCGTCCTCGGTTCGATCTATATCGGCGCCATGCTCGGCCTCAGATACCTGATTCACGGCTTCCAGAAGGTCTAGTCGCGATTTCATTATCATATTTGTCAGGTATTTTGCCGCATATCGACATTTTCTTTCGCCGCGGACTTTGAATCGTTCCGATATGTCGCTAGATGTAGGGTCAAACCCCTTCCTCCCATCAGGACTAAGGAACGACAAAAATGAAAATAGGTGCGCCCAAAGAGATTTACCCCGGCGAGGCCCGGGTGGCGATGACGCCGCAATCCGCGCTCCAGTTGCAGAAACTGGGCTATGAATGTGTGATCGAATCCGGCGCGGGCGAGGCTGCCCGTTTCTCGGATCAGGACTACAAGGACGCCGGCGTCGAGGTGGTGAAAACCGCCGCCGCCCTGTGGAAAGCCAGCGACATCATCGTCAAGGTCCGCGGCCCCGAGGAAATCGAGGTCAAACGCTTCCGCAAGGGCCAGACGCTGATCTCTTTCATCTGGCCGGCGCAGAACGACGCCCTGCTGAAAAAGCTGAAAACCAAGGGCGTGAACACCATCGCCATGGACATGGTGCCGCGTATTTCCCGCGCGCAGAAAATGGACGCGCTGTCGTCGATGGCCAATATCGTCGGCTACCGCGCGGTGATCGAGGCCTCCAACAACTTCGGCCGGTTCTTCACCGGACAGATCACCGCCGCGGGCAAGGTGCCGCCGGCCAAGGTGCTGATCGTCGGTGCCGGTGTGGCCGGTCTGGCCGCCATCGGCACGGCTGTCAGCCTCGGCGCGATTGTCTATGCCTTCGACGTGCGCCCCGAAGTCGCCGAACAGATCGAGAGCATGGGCGCCGAATTTGTCTATCTCGACTTTGACGACGAGGTGCAGGACGGCGCCGCCACCGGCGGTTACGCCGCACCCTCCAGCCCGGAATTCCGCGAGAAGCAGCTGGAAAAATTCCGCGAACTGGCACCGGACATGGATATCGTCATCACCACCGCCCTGATCCCGGGGCGCGACGCACCGAAGCTCTGGCTGAAAGACATGGTCGAGGCGATGAAACCCGGTTCTGTTGTCGTGGATCTCGCGGCCGAAAAGGGCGGCAACTGCGATCTGACCGTCATGGACGAAAAAGTGGTGTCCGACAACGATGTCACCATCATCGGCTACACCGATTTCCCCAGCCGCATGGCGACGCAATCCTCGCTGCTTTACGCCACCAACATCCGGCATATGATCGACGATCTGACACCGGAAAAGGACGGCGAGCCGGTCCTGAACATGGAAGACGACGTTATCCGTTCGGCCATGGTCACCAAAGACGGCGAGATCACCTTCCCGCCGCCGCCGCTCAAGGTGCAGGCGATTGCCGCCAAGACCGAAAAGAAACCGGAAAAAACAGCCGAGGAAATCAGGGCCGAGGAAGCCGCCGCCATGAAAAAGGCCGGACAGCAGCAAACCATGCTGCTGGTCGTCGGTGGTCTGCTGATGCTGCTGATCGGGGCCTATGCGCCGGCCAGCTTCATGCAGCACTTCATCGTGTTCGTGCTGTCGGTCTTTGTCGGTTTCCAGGTGATCTGGAACGTCAGCCACGCGCTGCACACGCCGCTTATGGCAATCACCAACGCCATTTCGGGGATCATCATCATCGGTGCCCTGCTACAAATCGGCACCGGCGGATTTATCGTGCCGCTTCTGGCCGGTATCTCCGTCCTGATCGCATCCATCAACATCGTCGGGGGCTTTATGGTCACCCGTCGCATGTTGGCCATGTTCCAGAAAAGCTAAGGGGTTGATGACATGAGTATTGGTCTCGTAACCGCCGGCTATATTGCCGCTTCCGTTCTGTTCATCCTCGCGCTGGGCGGGCTGTCCGATCAGGAAAAAGCCAAACGCGCTGTCTGGTATGGCATCATCGGCATGGGTATTGCCGTGTTTGTCACCGTATTCGGCCCCAATGTGACCTCCTACTGGTTCCTGATCCCGATGATCGCCATCGGCTCGGCCGTGGGGGTTGTTGTGGCGCAGCGGGTCGAGATGACCGGCATGCCGCAGCTTGTGGCCGCATTGCACTCCTTCGTGGGGCTGGCCGCCGTGTTCATCGGTATCAACTCCTATCTGCATGCGCCCGAAGGGCTGACCCATGCCGAGGAAATCATTCACGAGGTGGAAATCTTCCTCGGGGTCTTTATCGGTGCCATCACCTTTACCGGTTCGATCGTTGCCTATGGCAAACTGGCCGGGCAGATCGACGGCAAGGCGCTGATCCTGCCCTACCGCCATACCATGAATATCGCCGGTCTGGTGATCTCGGTCATCCTGATGCTGATGTTCCTGAACGGTGCGGGCATCTGGACCCTGCTGCTGATGACCCTGATCGCGCTGGCTATCGGCGCGCATCTGGTCTGGGCCATCGGCGGCGCCGACATGCCGGTCGTGGTTTCCATGCTCAACAGCTATTCCGGCTGGGCGGCTGCGGCGACGGGCTTTATGCTCGGCAACGACCTGCTGATCGTCACGGGGGCGCTGGTCGGCTCCTCGGGGGCGATTCTGTCCTACATCATGTGCGAGGCGATGAACCGCAAGTTCCTGTCGGTGATCCTCGGCGGTTTCGGCGGCCCCTCCGGTCCGGCGATGGAGATCGAGGGCGAGCAGGTGGCCATTGACGCCGACGGCGTGGCCGCGGCGCTGGAAGAGGCCGACAACATCGTTATCGTGCCGGGATACGGTATGGCCGTGGCACAGGCGCAGCAGTCGATTTCCGAACTGACCAAGCGCCTGCGGGCCAAGGGCAAGAACGTCCGTTTCGCCATCCATCCGGTGGCCGGCCGTCTGCCCGGGCACATGAACGTGCTGCTGGCCGAGGCAAAAGTCCCCTACGACATCGTGCTGGAGATGGAGGAAATCAACGACGACTTCCCCGATACCGACGTGGTGATCGTGGTCGGTTCCAACGACATCGTGAACCCCGCCGCGCAGGAGGATCCCAACTCCCCCATCGCCGGTATGCCGGTTCTGGAAGTCTGGAAAGCCAAGAATGTTTTCGTGTCCAAACGCGGGCAGGGGACCGGCTATTCCGGCATCGAGAACCCGCTGTTCTACAAGGAAAACACCCGCATGTTCTATGGCGACGCCAAGGCCTCCGTCGATGCGTTGTTGCAGCGGATCAGCTAGGCGCGGGACAACCTACCGAAAGGGGCGGGATTTTCCCGCCCTTTTTTGTGGTCGCTAACGCTTCCTTAACCAATCCGCTGTATAACCCGTCGCATTGAGCGATAGAGGCTCCGAGGTCTCAGGGTTTATCGCGCCAGGACTGAATATTTTCTTAACCGCTGCGGAAGCAATCGCAGCAAGCCTAACCCGCCCGATCATTGCGCCGATTCACGACCGGCATATGTCAGCAATACGCTCATGATCGGGCCTTGGCGCGGTAAGCTCTAAATAC
>JALSHL010000283.1 GCA_026982255.1 Paracoccaceae bacterium
CCAGAAAGAATGTCATCTTCATCAGTGCCAGCACGGACAGACCGAGGCCAACAATCACCGCATCGACATCCGGGCGCGGGTGGCCGGTTTTCTGCGGCCAGAGCAATGCAAACAAAACCACGAACAGAACCGCCCATGCCCAACGGTTGTAATACATGGAAAAGGACACAACCGGAGAAATGCCGCCATAGACAAAAGCCATCCCGTAAAGGACAATCACAAAACCGAATATCCAGCGCGCCCATCCCTCCAGTCTGGTCACGCCGATCCATACCACCGCAGGCAAAAGCAGAAATGTCACCAGCGTATTGGACAGAACCATGGAGGCGCCGGGGGCGAACCCGAGCGAAAGAAACAGGGCAAGCGGCGCAAAACCGATGATACCGATCGGGGTCATGAAATCGAGGTGCGGAACTTCGCCGTCCGCCATGCGATAGCCTGCTTCGAGCGAGTGTAAAACATCGCCAACATGCGCTGTGAGAAGCAGTTTTCCCGAAAACAGCAATATGGCAGCCATCAGGGTGGTCAACGTAACGAGATATACAGCGTAACGAACAGTTGTTGACATCGGAAAACCCTTTGGCAGAAAACCTTGTCGAAAATTCCCGATCAGGACTAACGGGTTCCCGATCCTGTTGCAATCATGCTGTTACCGGCAGCCATACCGTAAATTCCGACCCCTGCCCCTCGACCGACTCGATCTGTAGCTGTCCGCGGTGCCGTTGCAGGATGTGTTTGACGATGGCCAGGCCAAGGCCGGTGCCGCCCTTGTTCCGGCTCTGGGCGGCGTTGACACGGTAAAACCGCTCGGTCAGGCGCTCGATGTGTTTCGGGGCGATGCCCGGCCCGTGGTCGCGCACGGTAATACCGACCATTCCGGCGCGCTCCGGCGTTTCCGGCGCCTGTTCGATTTCCACCGTTTCGCCCTTGTCACCGTATTTCATCGCATTCACCAGCAGGTTGATGAACACTTGATTCAGCTGGTCGCGGTCTCCGGGAATGACCGGACCGTTTTCGGGCAGGCGGCAATCCAGAACCACATGGTTTTCGGCCTCCAGTGGTTTCAAACCGGCAACAGCCTCGCGCACCAGGTCGAAAATATTGCAGGGGGTGGAGGGGCGGACGTGGGCGTTCAGTTCAATCCGGCTGAGCGACATCAGGTCATCGACCAGCCGCTGCATCCGGCTGGCCTGCTTGTGCATGATCTTCAGGAATTTCTCGCGGGCCTTCAGGTCGTCGCGGGCGTGCCCCTGCAAGGTTTCGATATAGCCGAGAATCGAGGCCAGCGGCGTGCGCAGCTCGTGACTGGCGTTGGCGATGAAATCGGAGCGCATTTTGTCGGAGCGGTGCTCCAGTGTCCGGTCCTCGATATCGACCAGGATTTGTTCGGATGCGCCGAATTCGCTGCCGGCGGGCAACACGCCTATGCGGGCCTCGTAGTAGTGTTTTGTCTCCTGCCCTGCAGAAAACGCCACCTTGCGGTTGCCGCCGTTGGCGATTACGTCGTTGACCGCATCGACAAAGGCGGGCGTCCGCAGGAGGGTGGCGAAATGGTCGCCTTTTTTCGCATGCGGAAATTGCAGCTTGGCCGCCTTGTTGCCATAGGTGATGCGCCCGACCGGGGAAATCACCACCAGCGCCAGCGGCATCTGGTCGAGCAACGCGCGGCCGAATCCTGCCGGCAGGGCGCCGGGGGGGGGCTGGACGACCAGCTCCGAGGCGGGCTCGTCCACCGGGTCATGCAAGGCAACGCGAATCAGGGCAAAAATGACAACAATGAAGAAAACTGCCAGAAAAATCAGCCAGTAAGGCCGGTCCAGCACCGAAAGAATGGCGGCGGTTCCCCCGCTCGACAGGGCCAGAAATACATAGGGCCAGAATCGTTCCTGCAAGGCAGCCTCCTGCATATTGCTGCGGTCCTGTTACTTGCTGGCGCGAAACGGATCAAGAAGAAGCTTTGCTTTGGCCGTTGCGCCGTATATGAAGGTGGGCATTGGCTGGAGGAGAAGTTTATGATCCTTTATGATTTGAAATGCTCCAACGGGCACGAGTTCGATTCCTGGTTTTCGTCTGCTGCGGATTTCGACAAGCTGGTGCGAGGCAACCTGCTCTCCTGCGTTGTTTGTGGCGATACCGTGATTGAAAAGGCGGTCATGGCACCGCGCGTTTCAGCCGGTCGCAACACCAAACTGGTCCCGGACACGCCCCCTGCCGA
This sequence comes from Paracoccaceae bacterium, assembly GCA_026982255.1. GTDB lineage: Bacteria > Pseudomonadota > Alphaproteobacteria > Rhodobacterales > Rhodobacteraceae > NORP23. The sequence goes on from JALSHL010000283.1 coordinate 2,216, forward strand.
GGCTGTGGCAAAGCTGCGCGAGACAGTGGAAAAGAATGCCGACAACGTCGGACGGGACTTTGCCGCCGAAGCCCGCAGGATCCACGAGGGCGAGGCCCCCGAGCGTGCGATTTACGGCGAGGCCCGTATCGACGAGGCAAAATCGCTGATCGAGGATGGCGTCCCCGTGCTGCCGCTGCCATGGAGCAGCCGCAAAGTGTCATAGCGTCGCCTTGCGACGCCCGTCCCCGCACTGTATGAGGGGCGAAATCGAATTGATGCTTAAGGGAAATCCTGACCATGCCACGTCTGGTGATGAAATTCGGAGGCACCTCCGTTGCCGATCTGGAGCGTATCCGGAACGTTGCGCAGAAGGTGCGGCGCGAGGTCGAGAACGGCTATCAGGTAGTGGTGGTGGTTTCCGCCATGTCCGGCAAAACCAACGAGTTGGTCGGCTGGGTCGGCGATGCCGCCGTCGGCCCCGATGCCAGTGCCCCCGGGTTCTATGATGCACGCGAATACGATGCGGTTGTGGCCTCCGGCGAGCAGGTGACATCCGGCCTGCTGGCGATCGTCTTGCAGGAAATGGGTATCCAGGCGCGCAGTTGGCTGGGCTGGCAGGTGCCGGTCAAAACCACCTCGGCCCACGGGGCAGCGCGCATTCTGGAAATCCCGAGCGAGAACCTAGATGCCAAGTTCGACGAGGGTATGCAGGTGGCCGTAGTCGCCGGTTTCCAGGGTATCAGCGACGAGGGGCGGATCACCACCCTCGGCCGTGGCGGTTCGGACACCACCGCCGTGGCTTTCGCGGCCGCGCTCGAAGCGGAGCGCTGCGATATCTATACCGATGTGGACGGGATCTACACCACCGACCCGCGCATCACGCAAAAGGCGCGCAAGCTGCACAAGATCGCCTACGAGGAAATGCTGGAGCTGGCATCGCTCGGGGCCAAGGTGCTGCAAACCCGCTCGGTAGAGCTGGCGATGCGCTACAAGGTGCGCCTGCAGGTGCTGAGCAGTTTTTCGGACGAGCCGGGCACGCTTGTCTGTGACGAGGAGGAAATCATGGAACAGAACGCCGTTGCCGGAGTCGCCTATGTGCGCGACGAGGCCAAGATGACCCTGATCTCGGTCGCCGACCGCCCGGGAATCGCCGCCGCCATTTTCGGCCCGCTGGCCGAAGCGGGGGTGAATGTGGACATGATCATCCAGAATATTTCCGAGGACGGGCGCACGGATATGACGTTCTCCTGCCCTGTCGACCAGGTGGCGCTGGCCCGCAAGGCGGTCGAGGGCGCCAAGGAGCGCGGCGAGATCAATTATCACGCGCTGGATGCGGATACCGAGGTGGCGAAGGTCTCCATCGTCGGCATCGGTATGCGTTCGCACGCCGGTATCGCGCAAAAAATGTTCAAGGCGCTGTCGGATGACGGGATCAATATCAAGGTTATTACCACCTCGGAAATCAAGGTTTCCGTTCTGGTTGACCGAAAATATATGGAACTCGCCGTGCAATCCCTGCATGATGCCTTCGAACTGGACAAGGCGTCATAAAAAGGGGGCAGCCGATGCCCGATAAAAAGCCGGAAAAACAGAACCGTCAGGGCGTGGATTCACGCACCCTGCTGAAACGTCTGCGCGATATCCTTGCCGAACAGGGCGAGGGGCAGGAACGGCTGGACAAGATCACCTATATTATCGCCTGCTCGATGGATGCGGATGTGTGCTCTATCTATCTGCGGCGTGACGAGAAAACGCTGGAGCTGTGCGCGACCGAGGGACTGAACCCCGAATCGGTGCACCAGACCCGTCTGCGGGTCGGTCAGGGGCTGGTGGGGCGCATTGCCGATCTGGCACGGCCGGTGCAGTCGAAGGACGCACCGGCGGCCAAGGGGTTCCGCTATATGCCGGAAACGGGCGAGGAGGTTTTCTCGTCGTTCCTCGGGGTGCCGATCCAGCGGCTGGGCGAGGTTCTCGGCGTGCTGGTGGTGCAGAACCGCGAGCCGCGCGTCTATACCGAGGACGAGGTTTACGGGCTGGAAGTGGTGGCTATGGTCATCGCGGAAATGGCCGAGCTGGGCGCCTTTACCGCCGAGGGGCAACAGGCAATGGCCATGCCGCACCAGCGGCCGTTCTTTGCCAAGGGGATCGTAGGACAGGAGGGCGTAGCCGAAGGGCATGTGGTCCTGCACGAACCGCATATCGTCATTGCCAATCCCGTAGCGGACGATCCCGAAAGCGAAAAGAAGCGGCTGGCGGAGGCCTTTGCCAAACTGCAGGCCGAGATCGACCGGATGCTGAAAACCGACCAGTTGGCCGCCACCGGCGAACACCGCGAGGTGCTGGAGGCATACCGCATGTTCGCGCACGACCGCGGCTGGCGCCAGCGGATGGAGGCCTCGATCGAGAGCGGACTGGCGGCCGAGGTTGCGGTAGAGAAAGAGCAATCCAACACACGAACCCGCATGGAACGGGTGACGGATGCCTATCTGCGCGAGCGCCTGCACGATCTGGACGATCTGGCGAACCGGCTGCTGCGTATTCTTGCCGGACGCGACGGCAATGGTGCGGATATGCCGGACGATGCCATTCTGGTGGCGCGCAACATCGGACCGGCGGAATTGCTGGACTACGGGCGCAAGCTCAAAGGCGTGGTGCTGGAGGAAGGCTCGGTCGGTTCTCATGCGGCTATCGTGGCCCGTGCGCTGGCGATACCGCTGGTCATTCAGGCAGCCCGCATCACGCGCGAGGCGTTGAGCGGCGATGAGATTCTGGTGGATGGCGACGCCGGCGTTGCCCATCTGCGACCCGAGGAAAGTGTCAAAACCGCCTTTCACGAAAAAATCGCCATGCGTGCCGAAGCGCAGGAAGAATATGCCGCCCTGCGCGACCTGCCCGCCGTGTCCACCGACGGCCAGCGCATCCGGCTGGAAATGAACGCCGGACTGATGGCAGACCTGCCGTCGCTCGAAGGGTCGGGGGCCGAGGGAGTCGGGCTATACCGGACCGAATTGCAGTTCCTGTTGCGATCCTCGGTGCCGAAGCGGACCGAGCAGGCGGACCTGTATTCGCGGGTGCTGGACGCGGCCAAGGGCAAACCGGTGACTTTCCGCACGCTCGACATCGGATCGGACAAGGTCTTGCCCTATATGAAGCGGCAGGACGAGCCCAATCCGGCCATGGGCTGGCGCGCGATCCGGCTGGGGCTGGACCGGCCCGGTGTCATGCGAATGCAGTTCCAGTCGCTGCTGCGCGGCGCCAAGGGGCGGCCGATTCGCGTAATGTTCCCGATGATTGCCCAGTTCGACGAATTCCGCGCCGCCCGCGATATGCTGCTGGAGGAAATCCGGCGCGAGAAAACCAAACGCCACAGTCTGCCCTCGGACGTGAAAATCGGGGCGATGCTGGAAACTCCGAGCCTTGCCTTCGCGCCGGACCAGTTTTTCAGGATGGCGGATTTCATATCGATCGGAGGGAACGATCTGAAGCAGTTTTTCTTTGCTGCCGATCGCGAGAACGAGCGGGTGCGGCGGCGCTATGACACTCTCAACGTCAGCTTCCTGAGTTTCATCGAGCAGATCGCGAACCGGTGCAACGACAATGACACCCCCGTCTCGTTCTGCGGGGAGGATGCCGGCCGCCCGGTGGAGGCGCTGGCCTTTGCCGCCATGGGATTACGCACGCTGTCGATGCGGCCCGCCTCGGTCGGGCCGATCAAACGGCTGATCCGCTATGTGGATCTGGGCAAGACAAAAACCATTATCGACCAGGCCCGCGCCTCGGGGGAGCAATCGGTCCGGCCGGCGCTGGAAGGCTGGCTGAAATCCATCGGCGCGCCCTATCGCTGATGCGCCGCAACCGCCTTGTTATCATGCTGAAAGAACCCCGCGCCGGACAGGTGAAAACCCGCCTTGGCCGCGATATCGGCATGACCGCCGCCGCGTGGTGGTTCCGCCACCAGTCGGCGCGGCTGATCCGCACTTTGCAGGACCCGCGCTGGGAAATGCGCCTGTCGGTCGCGCCGGTGCCCGCCGCGCTGTCCAGCCGCGTGTGGCCTGCGCATATTCCGCGCGACGGGCAGGTTTCGGGTGACCTTGGCCGCCGGATGCGCCATATATTCGAGGCGACGCCCGCCGGTCCGGTTGTCCTGATCGGCGGCGATATTCCCGGCGTAACCAGGGCGCATATTTCCGAGGCCTTTGATACGCTGGGGCGTGCGGATTTCGTTTTCGGCCCCGCTACCGATGGCGGGTTCTGGCTGGCCGGTGCGCGGCGCACCTCGCCATTGCCACCGCCGCTGTTTGAAAACGTGCGCTGGTCCGGCAAACATGCGCTGGCGGATTCGCTGGCCACACTGAGGGGGGCCTCTGTCGGTCTAGTGGCAGAATTGAACGATGTGGACACGGCCGCCGATCTTTGAGCCGTGCGACCAAGGCTCCCTTGCGCCCCCTGCCTGCAACCGCTATCGAAGAAACACCAACCAGCGGAGAAACCCATGATCGGACGCCTGAACCACGTTGCCATCGCCGTGCCGGACCTGGAGGCCGCGAGTGCGCTTTACCGCGACACGCTCGGCGCCAAGGTCAACCCGCCGCAGGACGAGCCGGATCACGGCGTTACGGTGGTTTTTATCGAATTGCCGAATACGAAAATCGAGTTGCTGTATCCGCTTGGCGATGACAGCCCGATCAAGGGGTTTCTGGAAAAGAACCCCGCGGGCGGCATCCACCACATCTGTTACGAGGTAGACGATATTCTGGCCGCGCGGGACAGGCTGAAGGCCGCCGGTGCGCGGGTGCTGGGAACCGGAGAGCCGAAAATCGGCGCGCATGGCAAACCGGTGCTGTTTTTGCACCCCAAGGATTTCACCGGCACGCTGGTCGAGCTGGAACAGGTATAGGAAACACACATGGCCATCACATCCGCATTCGTGCTTTTTGCCGTTATCTGGTTCATGGGGCTGCTGATTGCCCTGCCGCTCGGCATGAAAAGCCAGGAACAGGACGGAGAGGTGGTGCCCGGCACGCCGTCATCGGCCCCGATCAACCCCAATATCGGACGCAAGATGATCTGGGTTACCGTGGTGACCTTCGCATTGTGGATTCCGCTGGTCCTGTTCATCAACTCCGGCATTCTGAGCATCCGCGACATCGACTTTTTCAACCGGATGGGGCCGGACCCGCGGCTATAGCCTCCAGTTCAAGGCGTGCCTGCTCCAGCCGTGCCTTGTCGGTTCCGCGCACCACCACATTGCTGCCGAACACCCCGTCCCGCACATACGGATAGGAACCGTAGGACAGATCCGGATTGCGTTTCGCGATTTCGGCCAGCTGTCCGGCAAATGCCCCTTCGGGCATATCGAATCGCACGGTGACCGACTGCACCGGCTGCCCGCCGGTCAGTGTCGGCAGGATGCTTTCGACCATGACGTGAAACACAGCCGGCACCCCCGCCATGACATGCACATTGCCGATACGGAAACCCGGGGCCTTCGACACCGGATTGTCGATCAGTGAAGCCCCGTCCGGTATGCGGGCCATACGCAGGCGGGCCTCGTTCAGTTCCAGTCCGGGGTTCCTGTAATTGGTGGCCAGAATGGCGCGGGCGTCCTCTCGCACATCAATGGGCACACCGAAGGCCGCCGCGATGGCGTCGGCGGTGATATCGTCATGGGTCGGCCCGATACCGCCGCTGGTGAAAACATAGGTGTAGCGGTGCCGCAAGGCATTGACCGCATCGACGATATCCTGCTGTTCGTCACCCACCACGCGGACCTCGCGCAGGGCGACGCCGATGCCGGTCAGCTTGCCGGCCAGAAAACCCGTGTTGGTGTCCTGCGTACGCCCGGACAGGATCTCGTCTCCAATCACCAGCATGGCGGCGGTGGGGTTGGCCATTGTGCCCTCCTTGTCATCAAGCCTGTGGCGCGATAGGCAGGGGCATGGAATTCGACCGCCCCCTGATCCGCGCGACCTTGCTGAAACGATACAAGCGTTTTCTGGCCGACGTAAAGCTGGAAGATGGAACCGAAACCACGGCCCATTGCGCCAATCCCGGCTCCATGTCGGGATTGGCAGATGCGGGCGCGACCGTATGGCTGGAGCCGAACGACGACCCCAAACGCAAGCTGCGTTATAGCTGGAAACTGGTCGAAACGGGCGGGGCGCTGGTGTGTGTCGATACCGCAATGGCCAACAGGGTCGTGGGCGAGGCCCTGCAGGCGCGCGCCATTCCCGCCCTTGCCGCCTATACCGATATGCGCGCCGAGGTGAAATACGGTGAAAACAGCCGGATCGATTTCCTCCTGCGCGGCAACGGCCTGCCCGATTGTTATGTCGAGGTCAAAAGCGTCACGCTATCGCGCCGGAACGGTCTGGCGGAATTTCCCGACTCGGTCACCAAACGCGGGGCGAAGCATCTGGACGAACTGGCGAATATGGTGCGCCAGGGGCACCGCGCCGTGATGCTCTATCTGGTGCAGCATGCGGGCTGTGCGCGATTCACACTGGCGCGCGATATCGACCCCGCCTATGCCTCGGCCTTTGCCGCCGCGCAGGACGCGGGTGTGGAGGCAATCTGCCATGCCAGCGATATATCCACCCGCACTGTCGCTCTTGACCGTGAACTGCCGCTAGACATTTAGCCGGACATGGCGTTAGAAGGTGGAAATCTGGACAGACAGGAGGCCCGCATCATGGCAGGTCAGACACGGGGCCACCTGAACAGGGATGGCATCCTGATATACGAAGAGGCCGATTTCGAGGGCATGCGCAAGGCGGGCCGTCTGGCCGCCGAGACGCTCGACATGATTATCGAGCATGTGAAGCCGGGAATCAGCACGCTGGAACTCGACAGCCTGATCCAGAACTATATCGAGGATCACGGCGCAACCTCGGCAACCATCGGTTATCGCGGCTATCAACATGCCTCGTGCATCTCGCTGAACCATGTGGTTTGCC
>JALSHL010000284.1 GCA_026982255.1 Paracoccaceae bacterium
CCGCCGCCGTCGGCCTGTCACCGGCGCATTTCCAGCGGGTGTTCAGCCAGTGGGTCGGGGTCAGCCCGAAACGCTATCAGCAATATCTGGCGCTGGACCACGCCCGCAACCTGCTGCGCGAGCGGTTCTCGGTGCTGGAAACCGCCGGCGAAACCGGCCTGTCCGGCGCCTCGCGCCTGCACGATCTGTTTGTCAGATGGGAGGCCATGTCCCCCGGTGAATACGCCCGTGGCGGCGCGGGGCTGACGATCCGCACCGGCTGGTTCGACTCCCCCTTCGGCGAGGTGCTGGCCATGGGCACCACACGCGGCCTCTGCGGGCTGGCCTTCGCGCAGGAATGCGGGCGCGAGGTCGCGATGGACGACATGACCGCCCGCTGGCCCGAGGCGGATTTCGTCGCGGACCCGCAGGCGATTGCCCCCTGGGTCGGCGCCGCCTTCAGACAACAGGACACCCCGCTGCACCTGATCGGCGCGCCGTTCCAGATCAAGGTATGGGAGGCCCTGCTCGCCATCCCCTCCGGCCATGTCACAACCTATTCCGAGATCGCACAGCACATCGGCAACCCGAAAGCCGTGCGCGCGGTCGGCACGGCGGTAGGGCGGAATCCGGTCAGTTGGCTGATCCCCTGCCACCGCGCCCTGCGCAAATCCGGCGGGCTGGGCGGCTATCACTGGGGCCTGCCGGTCAAACGCGCCATGCTCGCCTACGAGGCCGCCCGGCTGGAGGCGGACTGAGCGATTCTTTGCCCAAGCGGTTTGAATGTCCCGTTTTTCCGCCTATTGTTGTTGCAATGGACGACCATCGGATGACAATGGTCGCCGAAACTATTGCAAACTACATGAGGATTTTCCAATGGCGGCTTTCGTGAAAATGGGCGTGGTTGTCCTGTCCGGCTCGCTGGTGCTGGCAGGCTGCACCAATCCGGACGGCACAACCAACAACACCAATACCGGCATCGGCATCGGTGCCGTTCTGGGCGGTCTGATCGGAAACTCGGTCACCAACGACGGCACCGGCACCATTGTCGGCGCCGCCATCGGCGGGGCTATCGGCGGGGCCATCGGCGCCGACCTCGACAAACAGGAACAGGAACTGCGCGCCGCGCTGGGCAACGACGTCGGTATCGTCAACACCGGCAGCCAGCTGATCGTTTCCCTGCCCGAAGCGATCACCTTCGCCACCGACAGCGCCGTGGTCAAATCCAGCGTTCTGGACGATCTGGCGAAACTCGCGGCCAGCATGAACCAGTATCCCGAAACCCGGATCGAGGTTGTCGGCCACACCGACAACACCGGCACCGTCGCCTATAACCAGGCGCTCTCCGAACAGCGCGCGCGGGCCGTGCGGGGTATCCTTGTATCCGACGGCGTGAACGGCTCCCGCATCATCGCCCGCGGTGTCGGGGAAACGCAACCGATTGCCTCGAACGGCACGGCTGCCGGACGGCAGGCCAACCGCCGCGTGGAAATCTATATCATTCCCAACACCTGACGGGAATTTCCACGACTGGAAAAGGGCTGGTTCGCTGGCCCTTTTTTGCCGAATCCTTGCATGAATCATTCAAATTGGTCATATTGACCGGCCAATTCACGACGGGAGTCGCTATGCCTTTCCAGAAAATCGAGCCGGAGCGTGTGGCCAATTCCATCACCCGCCAGATCGAAAGCCTGATCCTCAAGGGCGTGCTGCGCCCGGGCGAGCGCCTGCCCCCGGAGCGCGAGCTTGCCGCGACCCTAGGCGTGTCGCGCCCCTCCCTGCGCGAGGCCCTGAGCGGCCTCGAATCCCGCGATCTGGTCGAAACCCGTGCCGGTGCGGGGGTGTTCGTGGCACAGGTCCTCGGCTCGGCCTTTTCTCCGGCACTGGTGGAATTGTTCTCGACCCACGAGGAGGCGTTTTTCGACTACCTGTCCTTCCGGCGCGATCTGGAAGGTCTGGCGGCAGAGCGCGCCGCCGTGCATGCGGGCGAAACCGACCTGCAGGTCATTCAGGACATTTTCGAACGTATGGAAGCCGTGCATCCGAAGCGCCGGTCCAACGAAGAGGCAAAACTCGACGCGGAGTTCCACATGGCGATTGTCGAAGCGGCGCACAACGTGGTGATGATGCACATGATGCGCTCGATGTTCGAGATGCTGCAAGCCGGTGTGTTCTATAACCGGCAATTGCTGTTCGGCAAACGCTCGATCCGCTGCGCCCTGCTGGAACAGCACCGCGCCATCCTGACCGCCATTCTGGCCCGCGACCCGGTTGCCGCCCGCAAGGCCGTCGAGGACCACCTGTCCTTCATCGAGGAGGCCATGAAACAGCAAATCCGCGATGCCGACTACGAGGAAACCGCGAAACTGCGCATCGCCCGCCAGAAAGCGTTAAAGAAATGAAAACCCTGCTGGTATTCGGATACGGCTACACCGCCCGCGTCATCGGTCACGACCTGTTGCAACAGGGCTGGCGGGTGATCGGCACGACCCGTTCCGCCGACAAGGCCGCCGAAATGCGTGCCGACGGAGTCGAGGCCGTGATCTGGCCCGGCGACGACATCACCCCCGCGCTCGACGCCGCGACGCATCTGCTGGTCTCTACCGCCCCGAACGAAGGCGGCGACCCGGTGCTGGCGGAACTCGGCGAGGACATCGCGCGGCGCGCCGGACAATTCACATGGGTCGGCTATCTGTCCACCACCGCCGTTTACGGCAACCGCGACGGCGACTGGGTGGACGAGACCTCGGACCTGCGCCCCGCCACCAGACGCGGCGAATTGCGCGTGGCGGCGGAACGGGCGTGGCTCGACCTGTATGAAACCACCGCCCTGCCGGTGCATGTGTTCCGCCTTGCGGGCATCTACGGCCCCGGTCGCGGCCCCTTTGCCAAGGTGCGCTCCGGCACCGCGCGGCGGATCATGAAAAAGGGGCAGGTGTTCAGCCGCACCCATGTCGAGGACATCTCGCAAGTGGTGCGTGCCTCGATCGCCACGCCGAACCCCGGCGCGATCTACAACGTCTGCGACAACGACCCCGCCCCGCCGCAGGAGGTCATCGCCGAGGCCGCAAGGATGCTCGGCCTGCCCCTGCCCGAAGCGGTGGATTTCGAGACCGCCGAGATGACCGCCATGGCCCGCAGTTTCTATGCGGAATCCAAGCGCGTCTCGAACAGGCGGATCATCGAGGAACTGGGCATCACCCTGAAATACCCCGACTACCGCAGCGGTTTGCGCGCCCTGCTGGCCACAGAGCCGGACTGAATCGCCGCGCAGCGCACCAAATCCCTGAATCTTCTCGCTTTGCACCGGCGGGCGGTGTAGAAATGTTGCGATTCCCCGTCTGCCTGAACGGGGTGCCTGTTTGCAATTTTTGGTAATCTGTTGATGACAAATCCTATGCTCCGCTATGTTCCCCTCGGTTTTGCCCTGTTTGCCGCCGGAGTCGCCCACGCCCAGAACGCAAGCTACGGCCTGAACGGCGCGACCGGCCTGATCGACATGCCGACCGCCGAAGTGCTGCCCGATGGCGAGACCGCCTGGTCCTTTACCAGAACCGGAACGCAGTTCAGCAGCACCCTGACCTTCGAGCTGCTGCCGAATCTGGAAACCGCGGTGCATTTCACCACCGTTGACCAATGGATCGGCGGGGTGCCGCTGTATGATTCAAGCCTTGACCTGAAATACCGGATTTTCGAGGAAAACGGCGCCTTCCCGTCGCTGGCCATCGGTTTTCGCGACTTCCTGTCGAATGGTGCCTTCAGCAGCGAATACATCGTCGCCAGCAAAAACGTCGGCGCGGGGGTGACCCTGACCGGCGGCCTCGGCTGGGGGCGGCTCGGCAGCTACAATCCGGTGGCGGCGCCCTTCGGCCCGCGGGCGCCCTCGACCAGCACCGGCATCGACTTCGACCAGTTCTTCAAGGGCGACGCCGCCCTGTTCGGCGGTATCGAGTGGGACACCCCCCTGCGCGGCCTGTCGCTCAAGGCCGAGTATTCCTCGGACGCCTACACCGGCGAGCAGGCCTACAGCGGCTTTGCCCCGCAGTCCCCGTTCAATTTCGGCATCGACTATGCGCCGGTCAGCGGCGTGTCGCTGGGGGCCTATTACAACTACGGCACCGATTTCGGCATCCGCCTGACGCTCTCGGGCAACCCGAACCGGCCGATCGTGCCGCCCGATCTGGGTATGGGACCGGTGCCGGTCAACCCGCGCCCCGCCGGTTACAGTACTGACGGATCGTGGACCGCCAGCCAGCTGGCGCGGGATTCCGTGATCGCGGCGCTGGTGCCGGTGTTCGAGGCCGAAGGCATCGTGATCGAGGAAGCCACCATCACCCCCGATTCGATCAACCTTTACGTCCAGAACACCCAGATGCCGCTGACCACGAAAATGATCGGCCGCATCGCGCGCACCCTGTCGGTCGCCATGCCGCCATCCATCGAATATTTCCGCGTCACGCCCGTCTCCGGCGGTCTGGCCACCACCACGGTAGAGATCCGGCGCACCGATCTGGAAGCACAGGTCGAACGCCCGAACGCCGGCCCCGAAAGCTGGCAGACCACCCGTTTCACCGACGCCCCCGACACATTGGGCGAAGACGCATGGAAACGCGACGCCTATCCCGATTTCAGTTGGTCGCTCAGCCCGCAATTCCCGATCAGCTTCGCCACCGGCGGGGCTGCGGCGAGCCTCGATCTGGTGCTGAATGCCTCGGCCAATTACCGGATCTCGCGGGGCTTCTCGCTGACCGGCTCGCTTTCGCAGGTGCTTTACAGTTCCAGCGGCGCAGCGCCGGGCCTGACGCTGGATCGCCTGACGGCGGATTATGTATTCAAACTGGCGCCCTCCACCTATGGCCGCGTTTCGGCCGGCTTCCTCGACGCGGGCTATGCCGGTGTGGATACCGAGGTGCTGTGGAAACCCACGAACCAGAACTGGGGTCTGGGGCTGGAGCTGAGCGCCGTGCAGCGCCGCACCGCCGGCGACATGTTCGGCTTCGACAGCTACCAGAGCGTCACCGGCTTCGGCTCGCTCTACTGGGATACCGGTTTCTACGGGCTGGAGGCGCAGGTCGATGTCGGGCGCTATCTGGCCGGCGATGTCGGCACCACGCTGTCGCTGTCGCGCCGCTTCGACAACGGCTGGGAGGTCTCGGGCTACATGAGCCTGACCGACATGCCGTTCGGCACCTACGGGCCGGGGAACTTCTCCAAGGGGGTTTCCGTGACTATCCCGCTACGCTGGACCATGCCGTTCGAGACCCGCTCGACCACCGGCATATCGCTGAGCAACACCAACGGGGCGGGCGGCGCGCGCCTTGATATCGGCAACCGGCTCTATCCGGCGCTGCGCGATTACGACGTGCTGGATTTCAATGAAACATGGGGGGCCTACTGGCAATGAGACCTGTATGGATAGCCCTCGGGGCGGTAACATTTCTCGGGGCCTGCTCCTCCACCGGCACCAGTCCGGTATTCACGGCGATCAAAAGCGTCGTGCTGCCTTCGAAAGAGGACACGGCCCCGACCGGCCCGCGCGTCGAGTTGACACGCGAGCGGATCGTACAGAACGGTCTGGCCATGGTGCGCGCCCGTATCGAAGGCGAGGAGATTTCCAACATCCTCTCGGCCACCTCGCTGAACGGCGGCTATGTGACCTATGTTTCCGGCTTCCGCCAGTCGATCACCATGCTCGGCACGCTGGTAACGGCAACCCGCGGCCTCGGCGGCGACCTGCTGTCGGTGCGCCACGCCCCGAACGATCCGGTGGCCACGCTGACGAAGCCGGCGGACTGGCCGGCGCGGATCACGCGGGATTACCGTTTTCCGGGCACCGGTCCTGCGGGCAATGTCGTGACCGTCAGTTGCGATATTGCCGCCGCGGCCCCGACCAGCATCACCATCGTCGAGATCACCTACGACGTGACGCCGTTCACCGAGACCTGCTCGGGCGACGGGGTGTCCTTTACCAATACCTATCTGGCCGACAGGACCGGACAGATCTGGCAGACCCGCCAATGGGTCGGTGACAAGGTCGGGTATCTCAATCTGGAAGTGCTGGAACCGTTCACAGCCGACTGACCCTGCGGTTTCCGTTTGACCGGCATGTTTATCACATCAAGACACCGGACATGAAAAAGGCGATGCCGGAGCATCGCCTTTCCAATTCTCGATAAGACCGTGGGGCCTTAGGGCTGACGGCTGGCTGCCAGTGCGATCAGAGCGATAGCGATCAGCGGGATCAGCCACATGCCGGAACCGCCCATGGAACCTGCCGGCTCTTCAACCATAACCGGAGCGGCCGGAGCAACATAGGCAACAGCGCCAGCGAAGGCGGAAGAAGCAGCGGCTACAGCAGCAGCGGTAAGTGCGATGAGTTTCATTTGGTATCCTCCAATATAAAGCCTGCCAATACGCCACCACGGCACGCAGACAAAAAACTACAAGTCCTTTTAACCGAGCGGATTCTGCATTGCAAGCACTCTTGAATCGCTCGGAAACTCTTTGCCGACTGCGCTAAATTAGCAACACCTGCGTTCCGACTTCGGTCAGGTCATACAGGTCGGCGATATTCTCGTTATACAGACCGATGCAGCCGTTCGAGGACTGCCGCCCGATCTTGCGCGTGTCGTTGGTGCCGTGAATCCGGTAATAGGTCCAGCTCAGATAAAGCGCATGCGTGCCCAGCGGATTTTCAGGACCCGGCGCGATATAGGGCGGGTATTCCGGGTTACGGATCAGCATCTGCGGCGTCGGGCGCCAGTCGGGGCCGACTTTCTTGCGCACGATTTTCGTGCGGCCCAGACGGGTCAACTCCGGCGTCAGCGGCACGGAAGTCGGATAGATACGGTGAACCGATTCATCCTCGGACCAGTAATTCAGGGTCCGGCGCGTGGTATCGACCAGAATGGCCCCCTTGCGCAGGTTGGCAAAATAGTCGCGCCAGTCATGCGAAACATAGTTGTTCACACGGATTTCCACGGTATCCGGCGTATCGGACTGCGCGCGAAGGATGTTCGGCGCCGCCACACCGAAGGCCGTTGCACTCGCGGCAAACTGGCGACGGGTCAGCTTGTATTTGTCGAACTTCTTCATGGAATCGGACTCCGGATATGAAACTTGCTGCACACTATGATATTCCTGTATTTGTTGGCAATTCACATAAAGTTCAATATCTCCGCAAGCGAAAGCCTGCCATTTGAATCCCCGACTGCTACGGTGTAGACAGAATCAGTATTCCTGCTGGAGAAAACCCGATGTTCCGATTTGTTGCCCTGTTGCTTGCCGTAACCTTCACCCTGTCCGCCTGCGAGGTTGCAACCGTCTCGACCGGCGGCATTTACGAGGGCAATGCCGAATCCGGTGCCATCGCCAATTTCGATGCCGGTGCCATCCGGTTGCGCCAGATGGACGCGGTCAATGCCCTGCGGCTGGAAAAGGGCCTGCAGGAGCTGCAACTCTCGGCCGAGCTGAACGCCGCTGCCGACACCCACGCCCGGGACATGGCCGCACAGCAGCGCGCCTGGGATTTCGGCTCCGACGGATCCTCGCCCCAATCGCGGGCCGAGCGGGCCGGATTTACCGGCATTGTCACCGGAGAGAACGTGGCCGAGACCTTCAAGGGCGAATTCTTCGTATTGCAGGCCTGGCTGGAAAACCCGCTGTCGCGCGCCGCGATTCTGGAGCCGGACGCCACGCACCTCGGCTTCGGCTGGTATCAGGAACCGAACGGCAAGCTCTGGTGGGTGCAGGTTCTGGGACAGGCCGAGGCGCCGATGGTTACGGCGTTATCAGAATAGGGGTGCCATCGGGCACCATCGCCCAGATTTCCTCGATCTCCCTGTCGCTGACGGCGATGCAGCCGGCGGTCCAGTCCCGTTTGAACCGGTCGGCAAAACGGGTCGGGCCGCCGTGGATAAAAATATCCCCGCCCGGGCTGACCCCCTGCTTGCGCGCAAAGGCCACGTCCTGCGCGTTGGGATAGGAAATCCCGAGGCTCAGGTGATAGGCGCTCTCGGGGTTGCGCCGGTTGATGGTATAGGCCCCCTCGGGGGTGCGCCCGTCGCCCTCGCGCCATTTGTGCCCGACCGGCGAAAACCCCAGATCGACCTTGTAGATACGCAGCGGCTCGCGGTTTTTATACAGCACCAGCTTGCGGCTGGATTTGAACAGCACCACCAGATCGGCCTGCACATCCGCGACCCTGCGCACCGGCGGCGAGTTGGCCGCGACCGGCCCTGCCGCGGCGACAGCCAGCGTCAGGCCGGCGTATTTCAGGAAATACCGTCGCTCCATATCGCTAAATCCCCGCGTCCGCCTCGATCTGCTTGCGGGATTTGCGGGCGCGTTCGGTTTCGGACTTGAGCTGCCCGCAGGCGGCCATGATATCCTCGCCGCGCGGACGCCGGATCGGGCTGGCATATCCGGCGGCATTGACAATATCCCCGAAAGCCTCGATCCGGTCCCAGTCGGAACGTTCGTAGGGCGAGCCGGGCCACGGGTTGAACGGGATCAGGTTAATCTTGGCCGGAATGCCCGAGATCAGCTTCACCAGCCGCCGCGCATCCTCGTCTGAATCGTTCACGCCCTTCAGCATGACATATTCAAAGGTGATGCGCTCGGAATTCGACAGGCGGGGGTAGGCGCGCAAAGCCTCCAGAAGGGTTTCGATGTTCCATTTCCTGTTGATCGGCACCAGCTTGTCGCGCACCTCGTCCGTGGTCGCATGGAAACTAATGGCGAGCAGGCAGCCGATTTCCGCACCCGCGCGGGCAATTTCCGGCACCACGCCCGAGGTGGACAGGGTGATGCGGCGGCGCGACAGGGAAATCCCCTCGTTATCCATCACGATTTTCATGGCATCGCGCACGTTGTCGAAATTGTAGAGCGGTTCGCCCATTCCCATCAGCACGACGTTGGAGAGCATCCGCTTCTCGTTGATCACATTGCCCCATTCGCCGAGGTCGTCCCGCACGATCAGGATTTGCGAGACGATCTCCCCCGCGGTCAGGTTGCGCACCAGTTTTTGCGTGCCGGTATGGCAGAAGGTGCAGTTCAGCGTGCAGCCGACCTGCGAGGAAACGCAGAGCGTGCCGCGGTTGCTCTCGGGGATATAGACCGCCTCGACCTCGTGCCCGCCGGCGATGCGCAGCAGGTATTTGCGGG
>JALSHL010000285.1 GCA_026982255.1 Paracoccaceae bacterium
CCTCCACGGTCATCGTTACACGTTTGCGCGTCAGGTTGACCCGCGCGCCATGCACTTCCGGCAGGCGGTTCAGGGCCGTTTCAACACCGGTGATACAGGCGGCACAATGGATGGTCGGCAGCGACAACTCGATCCGCCGCAGTTCGTCTGAACGACGCACCCCGAGGGATTTTGCCTTGTCATCCGGAAAGGCTACGCAGGCCGGACAAACGGCAATCGATGCGGTCTCGTCACTCATCCCCGCCAGTCACATAGAATTCCAGCCGCTGGATCAGGGCCACATCGTCACGGCTCAGCGCCTCCACATAGGCATACCATTTGCCGTCATACAGATCGGTGTCCGCCACATAGCGGTCCCCGACGACATAGAGCGCCGGCTCCTGGTCATCCTTGGCGATGGTCGGGCGTCCGATACGCACTTTCAGATCCTTCGGATAGACCGGCTTCCCTTCGGCATCGGTAATTGTCAATTCGAACCGGCCGTCGACATTTTCGGCCTTCAGCGTCCAGCCGAGTGCCGACTGTGCCGCCGCCTGGTCATTGAACTTCTGCGAAGCGACATAGGAGTTCTTTACCTCCAGCCCCGGAAAAGTGTTTACCGCCGAAAACGCCATATAGAAATTGACGGCGAAGATCACCGCAAAGGCACTGAAGGTGATGATAAAGACCGTGCGGCCGGTGATCTCTCTGGTCATGGTGCGTCCCCGTTGAATACTGTATCGACACTTGCCCGTTCCCCGTTGGTCTGCGCCTCGATCCAGATGCGCACATCCGTGCGGTCTCGGGTCGCGGCCGGCTCGTCCGGGGACACGTTCAGGTATACCCTCTGGCTATAGGTCGTATCAGCGGGCACGACAATCATGTGGCCATCAATTCCCTGTAATTCAAGATCGAATTCTGAATCATCATCCAGAGATTTCACACTGATGAGGAAAGTTTCCTCGCGCTGGAATTTGTTAAGAATACGGATGTCGTAGGTGTTGCGGATCGTGCCATCGGACAACGTCACATAGACGGGATTGCGCACCGGCGTGATGTTCAACTGAACATCCGCACGCAGGAACAGCGCCGCCAGCAAACCGAGCCCTACAGCCCCCCACAGGGTGAAATACATGATCGTGCGCGGACGCAGCAGATGCTTCCACATATTGCGCGGCGGTTTGCCCGCCCGCTCCAGCGGCTCGTCATTGGCAGTGATATAGGCGATCAGCCCCGTCGGTTTGCCGACCTTGACCATCATCTCGTCGCAGGCGTCGATACACAGCGCACAGGTGATGCACTCCAGTTGCTGCCCGTCACGAATGTCGATACCCATCGGACAAACGGCCACACAGGCGTTGCAGTCAATGCAATCGCCCAGCTTGTCCGCGCCTTCGGCCTTGCGGTGTTTCCCGCGCGGCTCTCCACGCCATTCCCGATAGACGACGGTCATGGTGTCCTCGTCCATCATCGCCGCCTGGATACGCGGCCAGGGGCACATATAGGTGCAGACCTGCTCCCGCATGAAACCGCCGAAAATAAATGTCGTCGCGGTCAGACCGGCGATAAACCCGTAAGCCACAAACGGCGCCTTGAAGGTCACAAGGTCCACCAGCAACGTCGGCGCATCGGCAAAATAGAATACCCACGCCCCGCCGGTCGCCACAGCGATCAGCAACCAGACAATCCACTTGGTAAACCGCAACCGCACCTTGTGCAGATTCCACTTCTGCCGGTGCAGGCGGATGCGGGCATTGCGGTCCCCCTCGATCCAGCGCTCCACCAGAATATAGAGGTCGGTCCAGATGGTCTGCGGGCAGGCATAGCCGCACCAGACCCGCCCGAGCGCCGAGGTAAACAGAAACAGCCCCAGACCGGCCATGATCAGCAGGCCGGCAACAAAATAGAACTCGTAGGGCCAGATTTCGATCCAGAAGAAATAGAACCGCCGGTTCGCCATATCGATCAGCACCGCCTGGTCCGGCAAACCCGGACCACGATCCCAACGGATCCAGGGCGTGATATAGTAAATGCCCAGCGTAACAATCATCAGCCACCATTTCAGCTGACGAAACTTGCCTTTCACCCTTTTTGGGAAAATCGGCTCGCGTGCGGCATAGAGTTGCGGCGGGGTTTCTTCGGTGTCAGTGCTCACAGGAGCCTCCAGCATGTCCGTATATTAACTGCCACTAATATGCTCAATGGCTGCAAAAACCTTGATCTATGTCAAGGAATCTGCCTAGATAGGAAAAGGCCTGATCGGCAGAACCGATCAGGCAGTTGGCGTCACAACAACCGTGACGCAAGGGGAGTATCGGGTGGAGGCTATTCGCCTCCGCCCAATTCGTGAACATATACCGCAACCTGGCGAATCTGTGCCTCGCTCAGCTTGTTGTCTACGGACCATGCAGGCATGACCCCGCGACGGGAATATGTAATTGTCTCGATAACAGTTGCAAGGTCGCCACCATACAGCCAGATACTGTCGGTCAGGTTCGGCGCTCCCATCTCGCGCAGACCCTTGCCGTCGTCCCCGTGACAGGCGGCGCAGTTGTCGGCAAAGACGACCGAACCATCCTCGACCAGCGTTTCATCCGTGGCCCGGCCCGACAGCGACAGAACATACTGCGCTACAGAGGCGATTTCCTCGTCGGACAGATAGTCGTCGCCAAACGCCGGCATATCGGACAGGCGCGTGTCGTCGTCATCCTCGGAGCGGATACCGTGTTTGATCGTGGTATAGATCGATTCGATATCACCCCCCCAGAGCCAGTCGTCGTCCAGCAGGTTCGGGAAGCCGACAGCCCCCTCGGCGCCGGAACCGTGGCACTGGATGCAGAAGGTGCGGAACACCGCCGCGCCCCCGTTGTTGGCATAGGTGCCGACCTCGGGGTCGGAGCCGATAGCCGCCAGATCGAGGCTGACGATTTTCGCGTCCAGCGGTGCGTTTTTCGCGCTGACCGCCGCGATATCCTCGGCCACGGCCCCGCGGGACGAATAGCCCAGCAGGCCCGGCGTGGCGCCCTTCACCAGCGGAATGGCCGGATACAGGATCATATAGATGATCCCCCAGATGATCGTCAGGTAGAACGTCCACAGCCACCAGCGCGGCATGGGCGTATCAAGTTCGGTAATTCCGTCCCACTCATGGCCAGTGGTTCCGATATTTTTCTGTTTTGGTTCAGGTTTTCTAGCCATTTTCTATTCCTTGAACTCGTCATTGCGGAACGGGGTATCCGCGATGTTTTTATACAGTTCCTTGGTGCCCGGGCGAAACGCCCAGACAATAACCCCGATAAAGATCAGGAACAGCGCCAGAAGAGCCCAGCTGTCGGCAAACTCGCGTAGAATCGTATACATATCGTTCTCCTAACGGCTTGCGGCAGGCTGGAAGGTGTCGAAATCGACCAGCGTTCCGAGCATCTGCAGATAGGCGATCAGCGCATCCATCTCGGTCAGCTCCGGCTGTCCGTCGAAATTCCGCGTCTGCGCCTTGGGATAGCGGGCCAGCAGCCCGTCCCAATCCGCATCCGGGTCCGCCTGCGCCAGGAAGTCGGCACGGGCATTCTCGATCATCTCGTCGGTATAGGGAACCCCGACACGGCGGTTGGCGATCAGGTGATCCTCGATCGTCTTGCCGTCAAGCTTCCGGTCGAGCAGGAACGCATAGGACGGCATGATCGACACCGGCACTACGGACTGCGGATTTCTCAAATGGTCCACATGCCATTTGTCGGAATAACGGCCACCCACACGGGCCAGATCCGGCCCGGTGCGCTTGGAACCCCACTGGAACGGATGATCATACATCGACTCCGCCGCCAGTGAATAATGCCCGTAGCGTTCCACCTCGTCACGCAACGGCCGGATCATCTGGCTGTGACAGACGTAGCACCCTTCGCGGATGTAGATGTCGCGTCCGGCCAGTTCCAGCGGGCTGTAGGGGCGCACCCCTTCAACCTTCTCGATCGTGCCTTCCAGATAGAAGAGCGGAACAATCTCGACGAGACCGCCGATGGTCACCACCAGAAAGCTGAGGACCAGCAACAGGGTGGCGTTCTTTTCGATTATCTTGTGTTTATCAAGAATACCCATTTTCCGACCCTCACTCAGCAGGAACTGCGGTTCTGGATACGGCGGCGCCGCGTCCAAGCATCGTCATTCTAAGGTTGTAGGCCATGATCACCGCGCCGGTCAGATACATCAGACCGCCGGTGCCACGCACCACATACATCGGGAACTTGGCAGCTACCGTGTCGGCAAAAGAGTTCACGAGGAAGCCCTGCGCGTCGACTTCACGCCACATCAGCCCTTCCATGATACCCGAAACCCACATGGCCGAGGCATAGAGAACGATACCGATTGTTGCCAGCCAGAAGTGCCAGCTTACCAGTTTCGTGCTGTACAGACCGGCACGGTTCCACAGACGCGGCGTCAGGAAGTAGAGCGCCCCGAAGGTGATCATGCCGTTCCAGCCGAGCGCACCGGAATGCACGTGACCGATAGTCCAGTCGGTGTAATGCGACAGGGAGTTCACAGCCTTGATCGCCATCATCGGACCCTCGAAGGTCGACATGCCGTAGAAGCCGATGGAAACCGCCATCATCCGCAAAATCGGATCGGTCCGCAGCTTGTCCCATGCACCCGAAAGCGTCATCAGACCGTTGATCATGCCACCCCAGGACGGCATCCACAGGATCACCGACATCACCATGCCCAGCGTCTGCGCCCAGTCGGGCAGCGCCGTGTAGTGCAGGTGGTGCGGACCGGCCCAGATATACAGGAAGATCAGCGCCCAGAAGTGGATGATCGACAGTTTGTAGGAATAGACCGGACGGTTCGCCTGTTTCGGCACAAAATAGTACATCATGCCCAGGAAACCGGCGGTCAGGAAGAAGCCAACCGCGTTATGGCCGTACCACCACTGTGTCAACGCGTCCTGCACACCCGCGAACAGCGAGTAGGATTTGGAGCCGAGGAAGGAAACCGGCACCGCCATGTTGTTGATGACGTGCAGCATGGCAATCGTGACGATGAACGCCAGATAGAACCAGTTGGCCACATAGATATGCGGCTCCTTGCGTTTGAAGATCGTGCCGAGGAAAACCACAAGATAGGCAACCCAGACAATGGTCAGCCAGATATCGACGAACCACTCCGGTTCGGCATATTCACGGCTCTGCGTGGAACCGAGAATATAGCCGGTCGCCGCCAGCACGATGAACAGCTGGTAGCCCCAGAACACGAACCACGCCAGACCGCCACCGAACAGGCGGGCCGCTGTCGTGCGCTGCACCACATAGAAAGAGGTCGCGATCAGCGCGTTGCCACCAAAAGCGAAAATCACCGCCGAGGTATGCAGCGGGCGCAACCGGCCGAAGTTCAGGTAGGGCCCGAAAATATCGCTGTAGTTGATTTCGGGAAACGCCAGAGCAAAGGCGATCCAGACGCCGACGGAAAACCCGACAACCCCCCAGAGCACCGTCGCAATCACGCCGGCGCGAACGACACCGTCCATATATCCGGTTTCTGCCGGTTTACGTTTGTCACCCATCTGGCCGATCGAATAGACAAACCACCAGGCTGCTGCTGCGGCAACGATAACGGCGGAGACCTGATAAGCCAGATCCTTTCCGAAATTCGCGGCCATCGCTGCACCGAGGACAACAAGCCCCAGCACGATTACCTTAATACCATTCCACATGGTTCCCTCTTCCTTTCGAAGGGGCGCAGATACACTACGCCCGTCATCACATTATCGTGCGGTTTTGCGACGGAAGACAAAAACCGGCATTGACCTAGATCAATTGGCTCCTGCTAATCACAACTGTTTCCCGCTAAATACTCCGAAAAACACCGGAGTATGCGCAAATGCCGCAGCACACGAACTCCATATCACATCGGGGAACAATGGGAATGCGACTATTCGGGAATCACCCCGAAAAACGGCAAACTAGGACACCATGCCGCCATCGGAATCATCGCCGGCCTCGTCCAGCAGCGCCACGAAGTCCGGAACGCGGACATGGCGCGAATCCTCCAGCACGATCACACCGGCCTTTTTCAGCGCCGAAATCTGGCGCGAGACCGTCTCGATCGTCAGCCCCAGATAATCGGCCATCGCCTCGCGCGTCAGCGGCAGGGAAAAAACCAGCCCGTCGGCCACGGTCTGTTGGGTCAGATTGGCATCGCGCCGCGCCAGAATCGCCAGCAGGCTGGCGATTTTCTCGCGCGCGGTCTTGCGGCCCAGCAGCAGCATCCAGTCCCGCGCCGCATCCAGATCGTCCAGCGTCATTTCCAGCAACCGCCGCTCCAGCGCCGGCATCCTGGTCACCAGCGCCTCGAACTCGCTGGCCTTGAAGCGGCAGATACGCACCTCGTTTGCCGCCACCACGTCGAAGGACACCGTCGGCCGCCCGGGCCGCCCGATGAAATCCGACGGCAACAGCAGGCCGACCATCTGGCGCCGCCCGTCCGCCATTGTCCGCGACAGCGTCGCCACACCGCTTACAACCGAGCCGATCACATCCATCGGCTCGCCGGCCCAGGCGATGGTTTCGCCCGCCTTGTAGGTCTTGTAGGACTTGATCGCGTCCAGCTTTACCAGCTCTGGCGGCTCGCAATAAGCGCAGACCGCGCGATGCCGGATCGGGCAATCGGCGCAGCGTTCGTGATCCTGCATTATGACGGGGGCCTGCAACATTCGGTCGTCTCCTGACGTGGTTATTCTCTTGTAATTTAAACATTGATCTCGATCAAGGCGCGTTCAAGACCTCTGTGGCTATTTGCCCGCCATGGAAAACATCGACAAACTGACCGCCGCGGGGCTTTTTACCAGAAACGTTCCGCGCTACACGAGCTATCCGACCGCGCCGCAATTCCATGACGGCGTCGGCAGTGACACCTTCGAAAGCTGGGTTCTGGCCCTGCCCGAGGGCGCGAAACTGTCGATTTACGTCCATATCCCGTTTTGCGAGCGCCTTTGCTGGTTCTGCGCCTGCCGCACACAGGGGGTCAAATCCCTGACACCGGTCGAGGCCTACCTCGATGTCCTGAAGGTCGAGATAGCCAAACTCGCCGCCACCATCCCCGAAGGTGTGACCATCGCACGCATGCACTGGGGCGGCGGCTCGCCGACCATCCTGCAGCCGGAACACATCGATTCGCTGATGGAATCCCTGCGTGCCCTTGCCCCGATCGACGACGACTGGGAATTTTCTGTCGAGATAGACCCCGCCGCCGTCAACGACGACAAGCTGGACGCGCTGGCCCGCAACGGCATGAACCGCGCCAGCATCGGCGTGCAGGATTTCGACGAGCGCGTGCAGAAATCCATCGGACGCCTGCAAAGCTACGAAACCACCAAGGGGATCGTCGACGGTCTGCGCGCCCGCGGTGTTGAATCGATCAACCTCGACATCGTTTACGGGCTGCCCTTCCAGACATCGGAATCGCTCGGCAGGACCGTCGATCAGGTCATCGAGCTGGCCCCCGACCGCGTGGCCCTGTTCGGCTATGCCCATGTGCCGTGGATGGCCAAGCGCCAGAAAATGATCCCCGACGACGCCCTGCCGCTGCCGCTGGAACGTTTCAACCTGTTCAACCAAGCCAGCGCCGCGCTGACCGGCGCCGGCTATGTCCCGCTCGGCATCGATCATTTCGCCAAACCCGACGACAGCCTCGCCATTGCCGCCTCCGAAGGCCGCATGCGCCGCAATTTCCAGGGTTATACCGATGACCTCTGCACCGCCTTGATCGGCCTCGGCGCCTCCTCGATCTCGCGCTTTCCGCAGGGCTATGCCCAGAACCGCGCCACGACCAACGCCTATTCGGCCGAGATCGGCGCCGGAAAATTCGCGGCCGCCCGCGGCATCGCCATGACGCTGGACGACAAGATCCGTTCCCGCGCCATCGAGACCCTGATGTGCGATTTCTACGTCGATATTGCCGAGTTGAAAGACCAGTTTGGCGATTTCTCGGCCAAGCTGTCGAAAGACCTGAAGAAAATCCACAACAGTTTCCCCGATTTCACCACGCTGGAAAACGACCGCCTGACCCTGCTGCCCGGGGGATTCCACCTCGCCCGTATCGTCGCCTGCGGTCTGGATGCCTATCACAACAGTGCCGCAAAACATTCGCAGGCAATTTAACCCCGTGTTAACTTTGTTGCGCTATAACCCTGCCCACTGAGCGAGCGGGCCATCAACCCGCGGGTTTATCGCGCCAGGGATTTGTAAACCGATTTGACCGTCGCAGAGTATCGCGACAAATGACTAAACCGCCCGATGGTTGCGCCGATTAGCAACCGGCTATGTCAGCAACTGACTCAGCATCGGGCCTCTGGCGTGATAACCCGACTCGCTCGGGCATTCAGGCGCTCGATGACCCCGAACGCCGGAACCATGGGCAAAACCGCCCTCCCCGAGATTTCCCCGCCAAAACGGTGCTGTTTGCGCAGCTGCCGCTTTTTTTGTGCGCAAATCAGCGGAAAATCACTCTCCGTAAGGCGTCCAGACGTTCTTGACCTCGCTCGCCTGACGCAGGAACTCCCGTCCCTCGCCCTGCGCGGGGTCATACCAGTCGCGCGCCAGACCGTTCGCCACCCATGTGCGTTTCAGGTTGGCGGCCGAGGCCGCCTCCACCAGCCGCGCCCCCTCGGCGGAACCGAAATGCCAGACCGCATCGACCTCGTAATACTCGGCCAGCACACGGCCCAGATCGTCCGGCGGGCCGGTGACGATATTCACCACACCGCCCGGCACGTCCGAGGTATCCAGCACCTGATAGAAATCCGTCGCGCTCAGCGGATGCGCCGCACTCGGCACCACCACACAGCGGTTGCCCGTCGCCATCGCCGGTGCAACCAGCGATACCAGCCCCAGCAGCGGCGCCTCCTCGGGGCAGATGATACCCATCACCCCGACCGGCTCGTTCAGCGCCATGGCCACACCGCGCATCGGCACGTTATGCACCGCGCCGTCGAATTTGTCGGCCCAGGCGCCATAGGTGAACAGACGGCTGATCGCCGCCTCGACCTCGGCCATCGCCTTGCCTTTGTTGGCACCGGTCTGCTGTGAAATCCGCGCCGCGAATTCCTCGGCTCGCGCGCTTAAATTCTCGGCTACATAATA
>JALSHL010000286.1 GCA_026982255.1 Paracoccaceae bacterium
CCCGAACGGGCAATTCAGCGTTGCCAGCAGCATATCCGTGGCGGTGAAATCCCCCATCTTCTGCCCCCAGCGCGCCTGCGGAATGATATAGGGCGCGCGGCTCATCACCTCGGCCCCGCCCGCGACGGCAAAATCCGCATCGCCCAGCATCAGAGCCTGCGCCGCCGAAACAATCGCCTGCGCGCCGGAACCGCACAGCCGGTTGACGTTCATCGCCGGAACACTGTCGGGAATACCGGCGTTGATTGCCGCCACACGGCTCAGATACATATCGCGCGGCTCGGTGTTGATGACGTTGCCGAACACCACATGCCCGATCAGCGCCGGATCAATGTTGGAGCGCTCCAGCGCCGCCCGCGTCACATGCGCCGCCAGATCGACCGGCGCCACACCGGCCAGCGCGCCACCGAACGTGCCGATTGCCGTGCGCGCACCGTCGAGAATTACAATATCCTGGGTCATAGGGGCCTCCGTCATTTGCGTTTCGCCCGACTGTGCCAGCCGCACCGGACCCGCGCAACCTTGACGCCGCGTTCAGGCCACCCTGTCGGGATGCGCCGCCGCAATGGCCCCGATGGCCTCAAGCCGCGCCATGATCGCGTTGATCCGCGGCATTTCCGACATATCCACCTGCCAGCGCCGCGCGTTATATACCTGCGGCACCAGACAGATATCGGCCATGCTCACGCTGTCCCCGTGGCAGAAGTCGCCCGTATCCGCGTGATCCAGCATCGCCTCGAACGCGGCCAGACCCTTGGGAATAAATGTCTGCATCCAGCCCTGCATCGAAATATTGCCGCCGGAGTTTTCGCTGGCAAACCTCGCCACCGACAGGTTGCACACCGGATGGATTTCCATCGCAATCGCATAGGACAAGGCCCGCACCCGCGCCCGCCCCAAGGCCTCGCCGGGCAGAAAACCGGCCCCGCGCACTTCGTCCAGATATTCGATGATCGCCAGCGATTGCGTCAGCACCCGCCCGTCGATTTCCAGCGTCGGCACCAGCCCCTGCGGGTTGCGTGCCAGATTTTCCGCCCCGCGATGCGCGCCTTCCAGCAGGTTCACCGGCACGCTTTCATACTCCTCGCCCAGCAGGTTCAGCGCTATGCGCAACCGATAGGCCGCCGAAGACCGGAAATAATCATACAAAACCGTCATTCGGCCTCCAGCAACGTATCGAAAATACCCTCCAGTGCCGCGCGTTGTTCCGGCGACAATACCGCCAGCACCTGTGCCTCGTAGTCCCGCGCCATCGGTGCCAGCCGGTCCATCATCCGCTTGCCTTTGGGCGTCAATGACAGTTCCACCAGCCGTTTGTCCTGTGCGTTGACCTTTTTCAGGATCACGCCCGCGGCCTCCAGCCGGCTTGCGGCGCGGCTGACCTTGGACTTGTCCATATCGACCCGCTGGTAAATCTCGCGGACCGAGACCTTGCCCGCCATCGCCAGATGCACAATCACCCGCCATTCGGCCAGCGAAATGCCGAATTCCTTGCCGTAGACCTCGGCAAATCCCTTGCTGATCTTGGTGGACAGAACCGCCAGCCGGTAGGGAAAGAATTGATCGAGATCGAAGGTGTCCATGCTTGACTTCATTTCATTTGCAACGATATGTTCTTGCCAAACAAGCCACGAATCGCGCCGTTTGGCAAGAGGGTTCGGAAAAAGGGGAAGACCATGACACGACTGACCAGCTGGATTGAAAGCGCCAATTCCGCCACCCACCCGTTTCCGCTCAACAACCTGCCCTACGGTGTGTTCAGCCGCGACGGCGGCAATCCGGTCTGCGGCGTGGCCATCGGCGACATGGTGCTGGACCTGTCGGTGCTTGAGGCCGAAAACCTGATCCCGATCACGCCGGACGGCCCTGTTTTCGACCTGCCCTTCCTCAACGAATTCATGGAACTGGGGCAGGGGGCATGGGCCGAACTGCGCGCCCGTCTGACCGACCTGTTGGCCGTGGGCGGCGATGGGGCGTTGGCCGGAAACCCCGACCTGATCGCCCGCGCGCTGGTCCCTGCCGAAGATGTCACCATGCACCTGCCCTTCGTCGTGGCGGAATACACCGATTTCTATGCCGGCAAACAACACGCCATCAACGTCGGCACCATGTTTCGCGGCGCCGAAAATGCCCTGCCGCCGAACTGGCTGCACATTCCCATCGGCTACAATGGCCGCGCCAGCAGCGTCGTGGTCTCCGGCACCGACCTGCACCGACCGCTCGGCCAGTTGAAGCCGCCCACGGCCGAGGTGCCGCATTTCGGCCCCTCGCGTCGCATGGATATCGAACTGGAGCTCGGCGCGGTTGTCGGTACCGGTTCCATCCTTGGCGAGCCGATCACCACGGCCGAGGCCGACGAGATGATCTTCGGCTACGTCCTGCTTAACGACTGGTCCAGCCGCGATATCCAGGCTTGGGAATACCAGCCCCTCGGCCCGTTTCAGGGCAAGGCCTTCGGCACCTCGATCAGCCCGTGGGTGGTGACCAAAGCGGCGCTGGAACCCTTCCGTTGTGAAACCCCGCCGCGCGAAAAGGAGCTGTTGCCCTATCTGCACGAAAGCAAACCGGGGCTTTACGACATCGAGCTGGAGGTCACCATGCAGCCCCAAGGTGCGGATCGTCCGACCACCATCTGCCGGACCAACTACAACCGCATGTATTATTCTGCCGCGCAGCAACTGACCCACCACGCAGTTGGCGGGTGCGAGATGACCACGGGCGATTTGCTCGGTTCGGGCACCATTTCCGGCCCTGACAAATCGGAATTCGGGTCGCTGCTGGAAAAATGCTGGGGCGGCAAGGAACCGTTCACCCTCGATACCGGCGAGGAGCGCACCTTCATCGAGGATTACGACCGCCTGACCCTGAAAGGGCAGGCCAAGGGTGACGGTTACACAATAGGATTTGGCGAATGCACCGGGCGGATTCTGCCCGCCGTGCAGGAACCGGACTGGACAAAATAGGGGACTGAAATGGCCAAGGCATTCGCGTCGCAAGGCGACATGGAAGAAAAGAAAATCAGCTTTACGCAGGTCGGGCGCGACCTCTGGGCGTTCACCGCCGAGGGCGATCCCAACACCGGCGTTATCATTGGCGACGACAGCGTGATGATCGTTGATGCGCAGGCCACGCCGCGGATGGCCGAAAAGGTGATCGAGGAAATCCGCAAGGTCACCGACAAGCCGATCAAATACGTTGTCCTGTCGCATTATCATGCCGTGCGCGTGCTGGGGGCCTCGGCCTATGGCGCCGAACAGATCATCATGTCCGACCGCGCCGGTGCAATGGTCGAGGAACGCGGGCAAGAGGACTGGGACAGCGAATTCCAGCGTTTCCCGCGCCTGTTTCAGGGGCACGAATCCATCCCCGGCCTGACCCGCCCGACCCTGACTTTCAACGACCGCATGACCGTCTATATGGGCAAACGCCGCGTTGATCTGATGCATCTGGGCCGCGCTCACACGGCGGGCGACATCGTGGCGTGGGTGCCGGACGAACAGGTGATGTTCACCGGCGACATCGTCGAATACCACTCTGCCTGCTATTGCGGCGACGGGCACTTCGCCGACTGGGGCAACACGCTGGACGCCATCAAATCCTTCCGCCCGCGCGCCATTGCGCCGGGGCGGGGCGATGCGCTGGTCGGCGAGGAAATCGTCAACGAGGCCATCGAAAACACCCGCGATTTTGTCGAAAGCACCTATCGCCCCGCCGCGATGGTCGCGGCCCGTGGTGGCACATTGAAAGAGGCATGGGACGCCGTGCGCGCCGAATGCGATCCGAAATTCGCCGATTATGCCATTTACGAACACTGCCTGCCCTTCAACGTCGCCCGCGCCTATGACGAGGCGCTGGGCATGGATACCCCCCGCATCTGGACTGCCGAGCGCGATCTGGACATGTGGGCGAAGTTGCAGGGATAGAAGCATGGGAAAAATTTTCGAAACCCCGCTATATCCTTACGAACGCTCGCCCGATCAGGATGCCGGCGTCCCTGTCCGCCATCCGGTCGTGGTCATCGGTGCCGGCCCTATCGGTCTCGGGGCCGCGATTGACTTGGCACAGCAGGATATTCCGGTGGTGGTGCTGGACGACAACGACAAGGTCTCCTTTGGCTCGCGCGCCATTTGTTTCGCCAAGCGACCGCTGGAAATTCTGGACCGTCTTGGCTGTGGCCAGCCGATGGTGGACAAGGGCGAGGTCTGGAATACCGGCAAGGTTTTTTTCGACGAACGGCAGGTCTATGCTTTCGACCTGCTGGCGGAGGAGGGGCACAAACGCCCCGCCTTTATCAACCTGCAGCAATACTACTTCGAGGAATATATGATCCACCGCCTGCGTGAATTGCAGGCACAGGGCAAACCGGTCGAGTTGCGCGGCGGTAACAAGGTTTCCGCCATCGGCCAGCATGACGACCATGTCACACTTGAAATCGACACGCCCGAAGGACCGTATAATATCGAGGCCGACTGGCTGATCGCCTGCGACGGCGCCAATTCCCCGACCCGCAAAATGCTCGGTCTCGATTTTGTCGGGCGGGTGTTCGAGGACAACTTCCTGATCGCCGATGTGATCATGGAGGCCGACTTCCCCACCGAACGCTGGTTCTGGTTCGATCCGCCCTTCAACCGTGGCCAGTCGGCATTGCTGCACAAACAGCCCGACAACGTCTGGCGTATCGACTTCCAGATCGGCTGGGACATCGAGCGCGACGAGGAGCTGAAACCCGAAAACATCGACAAACGCCTGCGCGCCATGTTGGGCGAGGACATCAGATACGAACTGGAGTGGTCGTCGATCTACACCTTCCAGTGCCGCCGGATGGAGGAATTCCGCAAGGGCCGCGTTCTGTTTGCCGGTGACGCTGCGCATCAGGTCAGCCCCTTCGGCGCGCGCGGTGCCAACAGCGGTTTGCAGGACACCGACAACCTCGCATGGAAACTGAAACTGGTGATCGAGGGCAAGGCCCCCGAGGCCCTGCTCGATACCTATAGTGCCGAGCGGGTGTATGGAGCGGATGAAAACATCCTCAACTCCACCCGCTCTACCGACTTCATCACCCCGAAATCTGAGATCAGCCGGATTTTCCGCAATGCGGTGCTTGATCTGGCCGAGGAATACGAATTCGCCCGTCCGCTGGTGAACTCCGGCCGCTTGTCGGTTCCCTGCATCTATGACGGTTCGGCGTTGAACGGGCCGGATGCACCGGATCTTCCGCGCCGGACCCGAACAGGCGCGCCGGCGGTGGATGCGCCCTTGGCGGATGGCTGGCTGATCGACAGGCTCGGTGACCGTTTCCAGCTTCTTGCCATCAACTGCGAAGCACCGGATGTGGTCGAGGAGGGCGGGATCGCCATCGAAACCCTGCACCTGTCCGCCACGCCGGAAATTGTCGAACGCTATCTCGGCGACGCCGAAAGCGCCGTCTATCTGCTGCGTCCCGACCAGCACGTCGCGGCCCGTTGGACAGCCTTTGACGAGGGGGCCATCCGCGCCGCCCTCAAAACCGCAACCGCACAGGGGGATGCGTGATGCCCGGACTGAATACTGCACCGAACATCGCCAACGCCGATGATTTCTATGCCGCGCTGCTGGCCCTGCACGAGGGCCACAGCAAAGAGGAAAGCGACGCGATCAACGCGCGCCTGATCCTGATCCTCGCCAACCATATCGGGGATGGCGAGATACTGAAACAGGCTCTGGAAGCCGCACGAAAGGACATGCCATGAAAATCGAACAGATCCACCACGTCGCCTACCGCTGCAAGGACGCCAAGGAAACCGTGGAATGGTATAACAAGATGCTGAACATGGATTTTGTTCTGGCCATTGCCGAGGACAAAGTCCCCTCCACCCACGAACCCGACCCCTACATGCACATCTTCATGGATGCGGGCAACGGCAACATTCTGGCGTTTTTCGAACTGCCGACCAAGCCGGAAATGGGCCGCGACCCGAATACTCCGGTCTGGGTGCAGCATCTGGCTTTCAAGGTCAAAGACCGTGCCGAGTTGCTGGAATTCAAGGAACATCTGGAGGCAAACGGAGTCGAGGTTCTGGGCGTGACCGACCACTCCATCTTCCACTCGATCTATTTCTTCGACCCCAACGGCCACCGCATCGAACTGGCCTGCCCCGATCCGGAAGAGGACGCCATGCTGGCCAAGCTCGACGCGGTGAAATGGGATATGCTGGAGGAATGGTCGAAGACCAAGAAAGCCCCCAGACACGCCGACTGGATGCACAAGAAAGAATTATCCGGCAACTAACCGAATACCGCCGCCGCGCCGACAATCGCGGCGGCGACAAACCAGCTGCGCCACAGCACACTTACGGCCCGCTCGATATCCATCGGGGTCAGCGTTTTGCGTCCTTCTGGATTGACCCATGCCAGATCCCGCATTTCGCCGTCATAGCTGCGCGGCCCCGCCAGCGCCACGCCCAGCACACCGGCCATCGCTGCCTCGGGCCATCCGGCGTTGGGCGAGCGGTGCAGGCGCGCATCGGCCTGCATTACCCGCCATGCATCCTCCGACCAATAGGCCAGACAGATCAGCCCGCCGGTGATCCGCGCCGGAACCCAGTTCATCACATCGTCCAGCCGTGCCGCCGCCCAGCCGAATTGCTCGTAGCGTTCATTGCGATAGCCGATCATGGAATCGGCGGTGTTCACCAGTTTGTAGACAATGATTCCCGGCAGGCCGAACAGGAAAAACCAGAATGCGGGGGCAATCACCCCGTCCGAGAAGTTCTCTGCCGCGCTTTCAATCGCTCCGCGCGCCACACCGTTCTGGTCCAGCGCTTCGGGGTCGCGTCCGACAATCATCGAAACCGCACGCCGCCCCTGTGGCAACCCTTCGCGCAGCGCATCTGCCACTTGCTGCACATGTTCCGTCAGGCTGCGCTGTGCCAACAGGATGGCGGCAATGATGATTTCCAGCACCCCGCGATCCGGTATCGCAGCGATGGCCCAGCCTGCCACGGCCCCGCCCGCAACCAGTGCCAGCATCACCAGAACGCCCTTTTGTTTCCGGTTGTTTCCGTGATTGAAGCGCCCGTCGAACCATTCGACCCAGCGTCCCATCAGCGTCGCCGGATGCCTGAACCTGCGCCAGAGCCAGTCCGGTTCACCCAGAATCGCGTCCAGAATCATCGCAACAAAAAGAAAAGAGGCAGAAAACATCGGGTTCCTCCTGTGCGGTGGTTTCGGGGGCACCCGATGGATAACCGCAGAATGGCGCGCCGTCCAGCATTGCCTTATCTGGTGGTATTGGGGGAACCTTCCACCAGATATTGTGCGTTAATGATTTGTTAACATATTTCCTAAATGTTTAGGCAATTGTTAACACATTGCTGCAAAGCCGACAGGCGGGCGAGGATAAAATGAGAGTATTGCTGGTGCAGAATAACCGTGGACTGTCCGATTTCTGGACCGCCAGCCTGTTGCGGCGCGGCTTCAGTGTGACGCAGGTTTTTACGCAGGCAGAGGCGATTGCGAAACTGCGGTTCAACCGCTTCGATGTTCTTATCCTCGATCTTGTCCTGCCGGACGGCGGCGCCATCGCCATTTCGGATTTTGCCACCTACAAGCACCCCGATGTGCCGATTATCGCAGTCACCAGCAGCAGCTTTTTCTCCGACGGTTCGATTTTCGAACTGATCCCCAATGCCCGCAGCCTGATGCGGACGCCGCTGCGTCCCGACGATCTTGCCGCTGTGCTGGACCATTATGTTCCGCCACAGGAGGTGGCCGCCGAGCGTGCATAAATTTTGTTTGCACTTCAATTGAAACTTGACGTTAACCTTTTTCCGGCAAACGATAGAAACCGTAACTGTCGGAGGTGAAAATGGAAGCGTATCTTTCCGAGGCTGTCCTCGCAGGCCTGAGAAAGGCCCGCATGGACGATGCGATGAAAAAGAACCGGCTTCGGGTTCACGCGGGCGACGAGGTGCTTCCGATTTACAAGCTCTGGGAAAACGGGTTTTCGATGATGGCGGACACGGCGCCGCATCTGCGGGGCCTCGTAGACGTTTACGACGGGTCGCGCCATCTGTTGCAATGCCTCGTTATTCATTCCGAACCGGAGGGGGAGTTGGTGAACTTCGAATTCAAGCGCCGGACCGAAGCGGTGGAGGAGGCGGCGAAGGATTACGCGCAGGACGAAAATGCCCCGGTGGCCCTGATCGCGGGATAATCCGCATCAGGCGGGGGTAAAGGGGTGTAATATTGTGCGAATTCGCAATTTAACACAATATTTTCCCAAAATTTTCGCTATTGCGCTGCAGAATCTCGAAAAATTCCCGCAAGCACGCGCATATTCTCGGGCGAAACCAAATTGCGGAGCTTGTCATGATCGAAAAACCCTATCTGCTTTTCCTCGGCGACGCGCCGGACCAGCTTGCCGCCAAAGTCGCGCAAGGTATCAAGGACTGGCGCCCCGAAAATGTCGTTGGCCAGTTCCGCATGGAAGGGTGCAAGGCCGACATGGGGCTAGAGGACATGACCATTGCACAGGCCGTCGAGGCAGGTGCCCGCACCCTTGTCATCGGTGTGGCCAATCGCGGCGGCCATATCTCCGATGCCTGGATTTCTGTCCTGACCGAGGCTTTGCAGGCGGGGATGGATATCGCCTCGGGCCTGCATAACCTGCTTTCCGACGAAGGCGCGCTGGTTGCTGCCGCCCAGATGCACGGAGGCACCCTGCATGATGTGCGCATCCCCACCGTGGCCTATCCTATTGCCAGCGGCAAGAAACGCACGGGCAAACGCTGCCTCGCCGTTGGCACCGACTGTTCGGTGGGCAAGATGTATACCGCTATCGCCATCGAGCGCGAAATGCACAAACGCAAGCTGAACGCCACTTTCCGTGCCACCGGCCAGACGGGCATCCTGATCACCGGCGGCGGCGTGCCGCTCGATGCGGTGATCGCCGATTTCATGGCCGGTGCGGTTGAATATCTGACTCCCGACAACGACCCCGACCACTGGGATATTATCGAGGGGCAGGGCAGTCTGTTCCATGCCTCCTATTCCGGCGTCACAATGGCGCTGATCCATGGCGGCCAGCCCGACGCGCTGATC
>JALSHL010000287.1 GCA_026982255.1 Paracoccaceae bacterium
GTCGCGCCAGACGGTCAGAACAATCTCCTTGTCCCGCGAGGCCTCGACGATTTTTTTCAAATCCATGAAGGTGACAAGGTCCTTGCCGTCAGCGGCAAGTATAATGTCCCCCTTCTTCAGCCCGGCCCCGTCGGCAGCCGACAACGGCTCCACCCCGTAAACCGCGGCCGGAAACAGATAGGGCGCGCGCACGCGCAACTCCTGCCCGTCACGCAGCACATCGACGACCATATCGCCGGGCGGATCCATTGCCACCGTCACGTCATATATTTCGGCATAATCCGCGACAGGTTGCCCGTTGAGCGCCAGAACCACATCGCCGGTCTGCAAGTCATACCCCTTGTCGGGGAAGTCGAGGATTTCACCAACGGTCGGGCGTTCGGTTGCCACCCCCTGCACGAACACCAGACCGGTGAAAATCACGAAGGCCAGCAGAAAATTCGCCACCGGCCCCGCCACAACCGTGACCGCGCGCTTCCAGAGCTTCGCCGCCGGAAAACTGCGGGACCGCTCCGCCTCGTCCATGCCTGCCAGTTCTTCGGATACCGTGGCGCTGGAAGGGTCGCGATCACCGATAAATTTGACATAACCGCCCAGCGGCACCGCCGCGATCTGCCATTTCATACCCCGTTTGTCGGTGCGCGACCAGATCACCGGACCGAACCCCATGGAGAACACCTCGGCGCCGATGCCGGTCATACGCCCGATGATATAGTGGCCGTATTCATGCACGAACACCACAACACCCAGCACAGCGACGAAGGCCAGCAGCGTCGATACAACCCCGCCAAAAACCGGAATCTGCGAAATCCACTCCATATTGCCCCCTAGGCCGGCTGCCAGTCCATTCCGGTCCGGCGTGCGTTTCGGTCAATCTCCAGCACCCTGTCCAGCCCGTCGAGGCTGTTTGCGGCACTGGCCTCAAGATGGAGTTTGTCCAGCGTATATTCAACCAGCGCCGCCATATCGAGGAAGCCGATATCGCCGGTAATAAACCGGTCCAGCGCCGCTTCCTTGGCCGCATTGAACACCGCGCCGGACAGCCCGCCAGCCTCCAGAACCTGTTTTGCAAGGCGCAGCGCGGGAAAACGTGCCTCGTCCGGCGCGGCAAAGTCCAGCCGCGACAGGGCGGCGAAATCCAGCCGGTCCACCGGCAGGTCGCGCCGTTCCGGCCAATTGAGGGCGAAACCGATGGCCCCGCGCATGTCCGGCGCACCCATCTGCGCCAGAATCGCGCCATCATGGTATTCGATCATCGAATGGATGATCGACTGCGGATGCACCACCACCTCGATGGCCCCGGCCTCGACATCGAACAGCTGCTGCGCCTCGATCACCTCCAGCGCCTTGTTGAACATGGTGGCGGAATCGATCGAGATCCGCTGCCCCATATCCCAGTTCGGATGCGCCACCGCTTGCGCCAGCGTCGCCTCGCGCATCTGCTCCAGCGTCCAGTCTCGGAACGGGCCGCCGGAGGCCGTCAGCAGGATGCGCGAAATATCGGCGCTGCCGCCCTGCATAGCCTGAAAAATCGCGCTGTGTTCGCTGTCCACGGGGATAAGGCGGCAGCCGTGGCGGGCACAGGTGTCCTGCAATAATTCCCCCGCGCAGACCAGACTTTCCTTGTTGGCGAGCGCCAGCGTTTTCGCGTGCCTCGCCATCTCAAGCGTCGGAACCAGACCGGCGGCGCCGACAATCGCCGACATGCCCCAGTCGAGCGGCTGTGCCGCGGCGGCGCGCAGGGCTTCGCTCCCCGCCGCGACCTCGATGCCGGTTCCGGACAGTGCGGCGCGCAAGTCGTCCAGCAGGCTCTCCTCCGCCGTGACCGCCATATCCGATTGCAGGGTTTTCGCCTGTTCGGCCAGCAGGGCAATATTGCGCGCGCCGGTCACGACCCTGACGTCATAGACCTCCGCCCCGCCCTGCCGTTGCAGCAGGTCAACCGTGTTCTGGCCAATAGAGCCGGTAGAGCCGAAAATGCCGACGCTTCGTCGCATCTAGAGCATCACCGTGCGCAAAACCGTAAATACCATGATTGCGGCAACCAGCCCGTCCATCCGGTCCAGAAACCCGCCGTGTCCGGGTATAATGTCGCTGGCATCCTTGACGTTGCTGCGTCGCTTGAGCCAGCTTTCCAGCAAATCGCCCGCCTGCGCAGCAATCGACAACACCAGCGAGATGCCGACCGAAACGCCGACCCCGACCGGACCGTAAATCCCGAGGAAAACCCCTGCGACAATGGCCAGTACCCAGCCGCCGATTGTCCCCGACCATGTCTTTTTCGGCGAAACCGCCGGCCAGAGCTTCGCCCCGCCGATGATCCGGCCGGCAAAATAGCCGCCAATGTCGGAGAGCGCCACAATCAGCACCACCCAGAAAATATAGAAAAGCCCGTCTCCGGGCGTCAGGAAAATCGCCAGCATCGCCACCGCCGCCGCGCCGATATACATCAGCCCCGCCGCCAGCCACATCCAGCGCTCGCGGTCCTGCCGCACCAGCGCCAGTCCGCCAAGAAACAACACCGCCAAGCCGCTCAGCCAGCCGACGTAATAAGTCAGGCCAATCGCCACCAGCGCCGCCAGCGCCATGATGGCCAACGCCCCCGTATCACCGGATGAGCCTTGGCTGAGAACCCGTTGATATTCCCACAACATTATCCATGATCCTGCCACCAGAAGCGCCGCAACCCACAGCCCCCCCAGTTCGAACAGAACCACGGCGGCCACGATTAGCGCGATGGCGGACACCACACGGGTGCCCAGATCTCCGAATTTTCCGGAAGTCGCGCTCATTTTCTGGTCCTTGCTGATGGAATTACGGGATACAAACGGCCTAAACCTGCATGATTTCTTCTTGTTTGGCCGACAGCGCGTTGTCGATGTTGGCAATCGCCTTGTCGGTCAGGTCCTGAATTTCGTCGTGCCAGATCTTCTGGTCATCCTCGGCCATCGTGTCCTTGAGCTTCTTCAGGTGGTCCATCCCGTCGCGGCGCACATTACGCACAGCGATGCGGGCATTTTCGGCATATTGACCGGCCAGCTTGGACAATTCCCTGCGGCGTTCCTCGTTCAGTTCGGGGATCGGCAGGCGCAACGTCGTGCCGTCCATCACCGGATTGAGGCCCAGCCCCGACTGGCGGATCGCCTTGTCCACCGCCTGCACCATCGTTTTGTCCCAGACGTTGACGGACACCATGCGCGGCTCGGGCACGTTAATCGTCGCAACCTGGTTGATCGGCGTCATCTGTCCATACGCCTCGACCATAATCGCATCGAGCATCGACGCCGAGGCCCGCCCCGTGCGCAGAGAATTGAAATCATGCTTGAGGGAATTCAGCGCCCCCTCCATACGTTTTTCCAGATCGTCCAGATCAATTTCGTTGATGTCGTCCGACATGGGGTATCTCCTGCGTTGTCTCTAGCTCGGTTCTACGACGGTAAACTTGCCTTTACCATCCAAAATACTGAGGAACCCGCCCGGCGTGTCCAGCGAGAACACGATAATCGGCAATTTATTGTCCCGCGCCAGCGCAATGGCCGAGGCATCCATCACCTTCAGGTTCTTCTGCAGCACGGTGTCATAACTGACCCGCTCATAGCGTTTCGCATCCGGATTGGTTTTCGGGTCGCTGTCATAGATCCCGTCCACCTGCGTGCCCTTGAAAATCGCCTCGCATTTCATTTCCGAGGCCCGCAGCGTTGCCGCCGTATCCGTGGTGAAATACGGGTTGCCGGTGCCGGCAGCAAAAATCACCACGCGCTTCTTTTCCAGATGACGCACGGCCCGGCGGCGGATATAGGGTTCGCAGACCTGATCCATCGGAATGGCAGAGATAACCCGCGTATGGATTTCCAGCGCCTCCAGCGCCGACTGCATTGCCAGCGCATTCATCACCGTCGCCAGCATCCCCATATAATCGGCCGTTGTGCGTTCCATGCCCTGTGCGCTGCCCTGCAGACCGCGAAAGATGTTGCCGCCGCCGATCACAAGGCAGATTTCAACGCCGGTATCGTGGACTTTCTGGATTTCCTTCGCAATGCGCTCAACAGTGGGGGGATGGAGGCCGAACTGCGTGTCGCCCATCAGGGCCTCGCCGGAAATTTTCAACAACACACGATTATAGTGCGGCTTGGTTTCGGTTTCCCCATCCGGCATGGCAAGAATCTCCTGTGTCTGATTTTACGGCAACATGTCGTAAAACGGGTCGCATTTCAATGGCAAATGCGGGCGGATATGTCGCTATCCCGAGTGTTGTGGTTAATGTATATTTAAATCCCGAATTCGCTGACTGTGCACTTTCGGCCCCCATTACACGCCTGCAGAAAAGGACACCCCGATGCGCAAACCGTTTCTTTCCGGCCTTCTCGTTGCCACACTGCTGACCTTTCCCGCTTTTCTCGCCCCAGCTACGGCCGAAGAAAACGTGACCTCGACCCCTGTTACCGTTTACAAAAGCCCGTGGTGCGGCTGTTGCGGGGGCTGGATCGACCACATGCGCGCCGCCGGATTCACCGTAGAAGTCAATGACCTGGAAAACCTCGATCCGGTCAAACGGGCCATGGGAGTGCCGGAGCAACTGGAATCCTGTCACACCGCCAGCGTCGGCGGCTATACTACCGAGGGACATGTGCCCGCAAGCGAGGTCATCCGCCTGCTGACGGAAAAGCCCGCCGCGCGTGGCCTGTCGGTTCCCGGCATGGTGGTCGGCTCGCCCGGAATGGAACAGGGTAACGCCTATGAACCATATGCGGTAGTGCTGTTTTCGGATGCCCGCCGCCCGATCGTTTATCGCCAATACTGACGAAAAAGGCGGCGCAACCGTTCAGGTCGCGCCGCCCTTCAAACTCCGGTGCAACGGCTTTTAGCCGCCCATGGTTTTCGCAACTTCTGCCGCGAAATCCTCTTCGACTTTCTCGATACCTTCGCCAACCTGAACACGGGCGAAAGCAATGACCTCGATGCCACCGTCCTTGGCAGCCTGTGCCACGGTGATGTCGGGATTCATGACGAATTTCTGGTTCAGGAGGGTAACTTCCTGATAGAATTTCTTCATACGGCCCTTGATCATGCCCTGAATGATGTTTTCCGGCTTGCCGGATTCCATCGCCTGTTCCGTCAGAACCTTTTCCTCGCGCGCAACCAGTTCCGGGTCCAGATCGGCCTCGGACAGGGAGGCAGGGTTGGTCGCGGCAATGTGCATGGCGATCTGCTTGGCCACATCGGCGTTGTCGCCTTTGACTGCAACCAGAACCCCGATCTGCCCCATACCGTCGGCAGCAGCATTATGGACATAAGCCGCAACGGTATCGCCCTCGACACGGGCCATACGGCGCACGTTCATGTTTTCGCCGATAGTGCCGATTTTTTCGGCCACAACCTCGTCAACGGTTTTGCCACCCATGTCGGCCGCTTTCAGCGCGTCGATATCGGCAACCCCGAGGGCGACCTTTGTAATATCGGCAACCATTTTCTGGAATTCGTCATTCTTGGCCACGAAGTCGGTTTCCGAGTTCACCTCGACCGCAACCCCGACACCGCCGTCAACGGCGACACCGACCAGACCTTCGGCGGCGGTGCGACCGGCCTTTTTGGCGGCCTTGGCCAGCCCCTTGGTGCGCAGCCAGTCCACGGCGGCTTCCATGTCGCCATCGGTTTCGGTCAGGGCTTTTTTCGCGTCCATCATGCCTGCGCCGGTAGAATCGCGCAGTTCTTTAACCATTTTTGCGGTGACAGCCATCACTGCTCTCCTTGTATAATATACGGCGCGACCCGTTGGCCTGCCGCGAAGGGATATGAGGGGCCTGCCGCCATTTTCAACAGCGGCAGGTCGATCTGGATGCTTATTTCGCCGCTTCTTCGGCAGGCGCTTCCTCGGCCGCAGCAACTTCGGCAGCAGCCTCCTCGGCCACGACTTCCTCGACCGGAGCTTCTTCCATCTCGCCGATGTCGATACCGGCGGAGCCGAGCTGCTGCGCCATACCGTCAAGCGCCGCACGGGCGATCAGATCACAGTAGAGCGCAATCGCGCGCGCCGCATCGTCGTTGCCCGGGATCGGGTAGTCGATGCCGACCGGATCGGAGTTGGAGTCGAGAACCGCAATCACCGGAATGCCCAGTTTCTTGGCTTCGGCCACGGCCAGCGCTTCCTTGTTGGTGTCGACGACGAACATGATGTCCGGTGTGCCGCCCATTTCACGGATACCGCCCAGCGACAGATTGAGCTTGTTCTGCTCGCGCTCCATTTTCAGGCGCTCTTTCTTGGTCAGGCCCTCGGCACCGGCTTCCAGCTTCTCGTCCAGCGCTTTCAGGCGCGCGATCGAGGCGGAAATGGTTTTCCAGTTGGTGAGCGTGCCGCCCAGCCAACGGTGGTTCATGTAATACTGCGCAGACCGTTCGGCCGCATCGGCAATCGCCTTGGATGCCTGACGCTTGGTGCCGACGAACAGAACGCGGCCGCCCTTGGCAGTCACAGCCTGGACAGCGGCCAGCGCCTGATCCAGCAGCGGAACAGTCTGCGTCAGGTCCATGATGTGGATGCCGTTGCGCGCGCCGTAAATATAGCGGCCCATGCGGGGATTCCAGCGGTGTGTCTGATGGCCGAAGTGAACGCCTGCTTCAAGGAGCTGGCGCAATGTGAACTCGGGTAGAGCCATTGTCGTATACCTTTCCGGTTTAGCCTCGGCAGGGAGAAGGGGCCATCATGGACCCAACCGGTGGACACCCGGGGATTTCTCCCCCGAACGCCGCAAACCCCGCCTGTGGATTTCAGTGTGGGTCGCATACCCGATCACTTCGGGGATTGCAACACCCTGCATATCCCCTAAAACACTCCTGCAACAATTTACCGGAGGATTCTCCCCTGCCCGCCCGAAAGCTTCCCGTTCTGTGCATCGGTTCCGCCCTCTGGGACACTATCGCCAGCGCCGACTGTGCCATGCGGCCCGGCAACGACGTGCCCGGCCGCATCCGGCGACGCCCCGGCGGGGTGGCCCTGAATATCGCGCTGGCGCTGGTGCAGCACGGGCAACCGGCCATACTGATCGGCACCATGGGCGATGACGCCGAGGGCGACAGCCTGATCGCGGAGCTGACCGCCGCAGGCATCGACTGCAGCCATATCCTGCGCACGGAGGACCCTACCGACCACTACCTTGCCATCGAGACACCGGACGGCGAGGTTTTCGGAGCCATCGCCGATTGCGCCTCGCTGGAAAAAGCCGGCGACGCCATCCTTGCCCCGCTGCGCAATGGCGCGCTGGCACAAAACGGCACATGGTGCGGGCCGGTGGTCATCGACGGCAATCTGCCCGTGCCCGTCCTCGAAACCCTTGCCACACACGAGGATTTCGCCAACGCCCGCCTCAGCTTCGTCCCCGCCTCGCCGGGCAAGGCCGAACGCCTGCGCGTCGCCTTGCAAACCCGCAATGGCACCCTGTTCGTCAACCGCACCGAGGCCGAGATCCTGACCGGACGCCCCCTCTCCGACGCTGCCGAGGCCGCCCACGCCCTGCGCACTCTCGGCGCACACCGCGCAGTCGTCACCGACGGCCCGCGCATGGCCGCCCTGTGCGACGCCCGCGAGGTCCTACGCGCCACACCGCCCAGGGTCAGCGCCACCACGACCACAGGGGCCGGAGACGTCTTTCTCGCCACCTTTATCGCCGCCGAACTGGCAAACGACCCGCACACCGAGGCTTCGGGCGAGACCGCCCGCGCCATCCTGCAAGCTGCCGCCGACGCGGCCGCAGCCCATGTCACGAAAGCAACATCATGAAACTGCCCCTCGCCTATTCCGCCGAAGTCACCGAAGCCCTTGCAAAGGGCCGGCCGATCGTGGCGCTGGAATCGACCATCATCACCCACGGTATGCCCTACCCGCAAAACCTCGAAACCGCCCGCCTGATCGAGAACGAGGTCCGCGCCGGCGGCGCAACCCCCGCCACCATCGCGGTGATGGGCGGCGAAATCCGCGTCGGACTGGACGATGAAACGCTGGAAACACTGGCGCAGGCCGACAACGTGATGAAGCTCTCGCGCGCCGATCTGGCCTTTGCCGTTGCCGGCGGGCACACCGGCGCCACCACGGTTGCCGCCACCATGATCTGCGCCCGCCTTGCCGGTATTTCCGTCTTTGCCACCGGCGGCATCGGCGGCGTGCATCGCGGTGCGGAAACCACTTTCGATATTTCCGCCGACCTCGAAGAGCTGGCCCAAACCCCCGTGATTGTCGTCGGCGCGGGGGCCAAGGCGATCCTCGACCTGCCCAAAACCCTCGAAATCCTCGAAACCCGCGGCGTGCCGGTTGTGACCTACCGGCAGGACGACTTCCCCGCCTTCTGGTCGCGCTCCTCCGGCCTGCCCTCGCCGCTGCGCGCCGACAGTGCCGCCGGGATCGCCGCCAGTTTCAAAATGCGCGAGACGCTGGACCTCGAAGGCGGCATGCTGGTCGCCAACCCGATCCCCGAAAGCGCCGAAATCCCCGCCGCAACCCTGAAACCCGTCATCGAACAGGCCATTGCCGAGGCCGAGGCGCAAAACATAGCCGCAAAATCCGTCACCCCTTTCCTGCTGCAACGAATCTTCGAATTAACAAAAGGCAAATCCCTGGCCGCAAATATCGCCCTGGTGCAAAATAATGCCCGTCTTGCGGCAGAAATCGCCAAGGCAATGCAGTCCTAGCATTGCCGAACCGCTCCTTCCCCCCTATCTATCCCGAAAGCAGGGAGAACCGATGCCACGCAAGAAACCGAAAAAGGTAAAGCACCCGAAGCCGTCCCTATGGCAGCGGACACGCAGCAACTTCCTCACCGGACTGGTGATCGTTGCGCCCATTGTGCTGACAGCATACCTGATCTGGACGGTGGTAACTTTCATTGACGCCAAGGTCGTGCCGCTGGTGCCAGCGATGTATAATCCCTCGACCTATCTCGGCAAGGACATCCCCGGCTTCGGCGTGATCATCTTCCTGATTTTCACCGCTATCTTCGGCGCGCTGACCA
>JALSHL010000288.1 GCA_026982255.1 Paracoccaceae bacterium
ATGCTGTTCGACGAACCGACCAGCGCGCTCGATCCCGAACTGGAGGCCGAGGTGGTCAAGGTCATCAAGGCGCTGGCCGTGGAAGGCCGCACCATGATTATCGTCACCCACGACATGAAGCTTGCCGCCGACGTGGCGGACCATGTAATCTTTCTGCACAAGGGGCTGATCGAGGAGGAGGGCACACCGGAGCAGGTCTTCGGCAATCCGCAGTCCGAACGGCTCAGAGGGTTTCTATCGGCCACTACGGCCCAACACTGATCATCAACAAGGAGATAACACGATGAAAAAACTGGTTATTGCAGCGGCCTTTGCCGCCTTCGCAGCAGGTGCCGCCAGCGCCGAAACCGTGCGTATGGGCACCGAGGGGGCATATCC
The DNA here is from genome assembly GCA_026982255.1 of Paracoccaceae bacterium. Classification (GTDB taxonomy): domain Bacteria; phylum Pseudomonadota; class Alphaproteobacteria; order Rhodobacterales; family Rhodobacteraceae; genus NORP23. The sequence continues at coordinate 379 of JALSHL010000288.1, forward strand.
TCCGTACAACTTCATCAACGACAATGGCGAGGTCGACGGATTCGAGCGCGAGCTTGGCGACAGGCTTTGCGAGATTGCGGAACTGGATTGCACATGGGTCACCAACGACTGGGATTCGATCATCCCGAACCTGGTGTCCGGCAACTACGACACCATCATCGCCGGCATGAGCATCACCGATGAACGCGATCAGGTCATCGACTTCACACAGGAATATTTCCCGCCGGACCCGAGCGTATATGTCGCGCTGGCCGGTGCCGGCGATGATGTGATGAACGGGGTGGTTGCCGCGCAGACCGCCACCATCCAGGCCAGCTATGTCGCCAGCTCCGGCGCGACTGTGGTTGAATACGCCACCTTTGACGACACGATCGCAGCCGTGCGTTCGGGCGAGGCGGACGCTGTTCTGGCCGACCGTGCCGCGCTGGCCGATGTGGTTGCCGAAAGCGGCGGGGAACTGGTCTTTGTCGGTGACGACATTGCCATCGGCGGCGGTGTCGGCATCGGTGTGCGCGAAAGCGATACAGAACTGAAAGCCAGGTTGAACGCGGCCATCGACCAGATGAAAGCGGACGGCAGCCTGAGCGCCCTGATCGCGAAATGGTTCGACGGCAAGGTCGTCAACTACTGATCCGGCAATTTCGGGGGGTGGCCTGCTGCCCCCCGATACTGAAAGATTCCCATGGAAATGTGCGCTGACCCTTCGACGCTTGAAGGTTTCAACTGGTGGATTTGCTACCTGACGACCGGCAAGCAGCAGATGTTCTATGCCAGTTTCGGCACGGTTCTGGCCCTGCTGGCACTGACCGCCCCCGTGGTGCTGGTGCTGGGGTTTGCCGGTGCGATGGCGCGGCGCTCGCGGTTTCTGCCGCTCAACTGGCTCGGTGCGATCTATACCAACGCCGTGCGCGGTATCCCCGACATTATTTTCTTCCTTTTCGTCCCGATCGCCATGGATCAGGGCATCGAATATCTCCGCCATAAAATCAAATGCCCCGATGTGACCGAACCGATCCGGCAAGGCAACGATTTCGTGGTCTGCGCGGCGGCGAAAATGCCGCTCGGCACCTCGCCGCAATGGGTGCACGAGGTTTACGGCTTTACCCTTGCGCTCGTCGCCTTTGCCATCGTGTTCGGGGCCTTCGCGGCCAACACGCTCTACGGCGCCATGAAGGCGGTGCCGCGCGCGCAACTGGAAACGGCCGAGGCCTACGGCATGACTCCGCGGCAGGTATTCTGGCGCATCGAGGTGCCGCAGATGTGGGTCTATGCCCTGCCGGGCCTGTCGAACCTGTGGATGATCCTGATCAAGGCAACGCCCTTGCTGTTCCTGCTCGGGGTCGAGGATATCGTCTACTGGGCCAAGGAACTGGGCGGCGCGAAAACCAGCCGCTTCGACTATCCGCACCCGGACTGGCGCGTCTATTATTTCGGTGTTCTGCTGATCTTCTATCTGCTGATGACATGGGGCAGCGAGAAAGTATTTACCCGCATCTCGCGCAGGCTCTCGCACGGGCAGGCGACGCTGGGCGGGGCGGCCGACGCGCAGGTGACCGCATGAGCATGACCTGTATCGAGACGATCCAGTCCTATGGCCTGCGCTCTCTCGGCATCGGCGAGCGCCTGTTGCCGAAAACCGATATCACCCTGTGCGACCAGTTTGTCCTGATCGGCTCCGGCCTGATCTGGAACATCTATTTCGCGGTATTCGCGCTGGCGGTCGGCTTCTGGATTGCCACCCTCGTAGCGCTGGGCAAGGCCAGTCCCAACCCGCTGCTGAGCGCCCCGGCCAAGGCGTTCATCTTCGTGTTTCGCGGCTCGCCCCTGTTTATCCAGTTTTTTCTGGCCTACGAGATTTTCGTGCTGATCCCCAAGGTCGGCATTGACATCAACCTCGGTTTCACCACCATCACCGCCGAGACCCGCTGGCTGACCAAGGCATGGCTCGGCGCGACCATCGTGCTGATCCTCAACACCTCGGCCTATACCGGCGAGATTTTCTATGGGGCCCTGCGCTCCGTCCCCAAGGGCGATATGGAGGCCGCGGACGCCTTCGGCATGTCGGGTTTCCGCAAGTTCCGCCGCATCATCTGGCCTTCGATGTTGCGCCTTGCCTGGCCGAGCTATACCAACGAGGCGATCTTCATGTTCCACGCCACGGCGCTGGTGTTCTTTTCCGGCTTTCCGGCGTGGCGCCAGAGCGGCGATGCGCTGTATTACGCCAGCTATTTCGCGGACAAGACCTTCAATCCGTTCGTCTCCTACCCGATCATCGCGGCCTATTTCGTGTTGTGCACATTGGCGATCATCACCCTGTTCGGCTGGGCCAACCGCCGTCTGAACCGGCATATCCCCGTGGCTGAAAAGGCGAAGTTCCGGTTCAAACCGCAATTCATCCGGTAGATTGCGCACAACTTGACGTGTTCCGGCATGTTGTCGCTTTCAAAACCACTAAACCGGTTTAGTGATTTTGAGGGTTCTATTTAACATACTGATATAATACGATTATTTCATTTAACCGCCTGCGGATGGCACGGGGGTGCGGGGCTGGGCCTAATTCACCGGCAGGATTTTCCCCGGGTTCATGATGTTCAGCGGATCCAGCGTTTTCTTCAGATCAACCATGACCTGAAGCGCCTCGCCATGCTCGCCGGCCATGTATTTCATCTTGCCGACTCCGACTCCGTGTTCGCCGGTCACCGTGCCGTCCAGTTCCAGCGCATGTTTGTTGAGGTTGTGCAGGAACTCCTTCACCGCCGCATGTTCCGCTGGATCGTCGGGGTCGAAGCTGACGGCGCAGTGGAAATTGCCGTCCCCGACATGGCCCAGAATGGACACCATCAGGTCCAGCCGCCCGCTCTCGGCCCGCGCGAAGTTCACCGCCTCGGCCAGACGCGAGATCGGCACGCAGACGTCCGTGGACAGCGCATGCGCGTCCGGTCGCAGCGCCTTGTGCGCGTAATAGGCGTTGTGGCGCATCTTCCACAGGGCGTTGCGGTCCTCGGTGCTGTCGGACCATTCGAAATCGCTGCCGCCCATGTCGGCGACGATCTCGCCGAAGCTTTCCGCCTGCTCCCTGACGCCGTTGGGAGAGCCGTGGAATTCCACGAACAGATGCGGCACCTCGGGCATCTCGCTGCCCTGATAGAGGTTGAAGCCCTTCACCATCATTTCATCGACAAACTCGATCCGCGCCATCGGAATGCCCATCTGAATCGTCGTCATCACCGTGTTCACCGCCGATTCAATGTCGGGAAAGGAACAGGTCGCGGCCGAGACCGCCTCGGGCTGGCCCTGCAGGCGCAGGGTGATTTCGGTGATGATGCCCAGCGTCCCCTCGGAGCCGACAAACAGTTTCGTCAGGTCGTAACCGGCCGAGGATTTGCGTGCGCGGCTGCCGGTGCGGATGATGCGTCCGTCGGCCAGCACCACCTCCAGCGCCATGACGTTCTCGCGCATGGTGCCGTAGCGCACCGCCGTGGTGCCGGAGGCCCGCGTCGCCGCCATACCGCCAAGCGAGGCATTGGCTCCCGGATCGACAGGAAAGAACAGCCCCGTGGCGCGCAGGTCCTCGTTCAGTTGCTCGCGGGTGACACCGGGCTGCACGACGGCGTCCATATCCTCGGCATGGACGACAAGCACCGCGTTCATTTTCGACATGTCGAGGCTGATCCCGCCCTTGATCGCCAGCTGGTGCCCCTCAAGCGAGGTGCCAGTGCCATAGGCGATGACGGGGCAATGGTGCTCGGCGCAGATTTTCACGATTTCCGAGACATCCTGCGTCGATTCCGGAAAAACCACCGCGTCGGGCGGGGTGACAGGGAAATAGGCCTCGTTCTGGCCGTGTTGTTCCAGAATGGCGGTGTTCTGCGTGACCTTGTCGCCGAATTTTTCCTGCAAGGATTTGATGGCTGTTGCAATGCTCATGGGGTTCCCTCCGCTTTGATCCCACAGTAATGTGGCCCCGAATAATGGGGAAGGCCAAAATGACAGCTTTCGAGGGACATGACGCACCGTTTGACGCGCCGGTCACACTGGCCGCGCGGCAGGTGCCGGCAGAGTGGATCGACTATAACGGCCATATGAATGTGGCCTACTACACCATGGCCTTCGATCAGGCGCTGGACGATTTTCTGGAAAACGAACTGGGGATAGGCGAGGCCCACGCCGCGCGCGTCCGTCAGGGGCCTTATGCGCTGCAAAGCCATATCCACTATCTCGACGAGTTGCTGGAGGGCGAGAGCTTCGTCATCAGGGTGCGGATGATCGACCATGACGCCAAGCGGATGCACCTGTTTGCCGAGCTGTTCAATACCGACGACGACCGGCTGGCGGCGACCTGCGAACAGATGCTGATGAATGTCGATCTGGAAACGCGGCGCTCCACCCCTTATCCCGACTGGGCGCAGGCGCGCATGGCCGACATGCTGGCGGCGCACAAGGTGCTGGAGGTCCCCGCACAACTGGGTGCGCCACTCGGCATCCGGCGTAAGGGCTGACGATGCAGGCGATCCGCAATTTCCTGCGCGCGACCTTTGCGGCCATCGGGCAGGAGCTGCACCGTGCCCTGACGGCTGTGCGCAACAACGGGCCGGGGCAAATCACCTTCTGGTTTCTGGCGCTGGTGCTGGGGCTGATCGCGGGCAATGCGGCCGTCGGGTTCCGCACCGCGATTTCCTATATCCAGCGCTGGCTTTACAATGCCGACGACCACGAACTGGCCACCCGGCTCGGGTCGCTGGAATGGCAGTGGATGATCGCCATTCCCGTGGCCGGCGGGCTGTCGGTCGGGGTGATCCTGTGGCTGTTCATTCCCGACGGGCAGACGCGCTCGGTCCCCGATGTGATCGACGCGGCGGCGCGGCGCGAGGGGCGGGTGGAAAAACGTATCGGGCTGGCCTCGGCTGCGGCCTCGCTGATCACGCTGTCAACCGGCGGTTCCAGCGGACGCGAGGGACCGGTGGTGCATCTGGCCGCGGTGATTGTCAGTTGGGTATCGAACCGGATCCACGCCGACGGTATCACGGCGCGCGACCTGCTGGGCTGTGCGGTGGCGGCGGCTGTGGCGGCCTCGTTCAACGCGCCGATTGCCGGAACCCTGTTCGCGTTGGAGGTCATCCTGCGCCATTTCGCCATCCGCTCTTTTGCTCCCATCGTCATTGCCGCGGTCAGCGGCGCGATTGTCAGCCGCCTTTATGCCGGTGATATAACCGAGTTCGTCCTGCCGATCGATTCCATCGAATTCTATGCCGAGATGCCCGCCTTTCTGATCCTCGGCTTTGTCTGCGGGCTGGTAGCCTATGCCCTGATGAAATCGGTATTCATTGCCGAAAACTGGGGCGATGCTATCCAGAAATACCTGCGTATCCATATCGTGTTGCGTCCCACCATCGCGGGGGGGCTGCTCGGTGCCATCGCGATTTTCTATCCGCATATTATCGGGGTAGGCTATGAGACCACCTCGGCGGCGCTGTCGGGCAATCTGGTGCTGGGGGCGGCGCTGGGGTTCACGGTTATCAAGGTGGTGGCGGTGGCGATCACCTTTGCCGGCCGCATGGGGGGCGGGATATTCTCGCCCTCGCTGATGGTCGGGGCGCTGACGGGGCTGGGCTTCGGGATCATCGCCACGGGTATTTTTCCCGGCGTCTCGGGCAGCGAGACCATGTATGCCATGGCTGGCATGGGGGCGGTGGCGGCGGCGGTGCTGGGCGCGCCGATTTCCACAACCCTGATCGTGTTCGAGATGACCGGAGACTGGCAGGCGGGCATTGCGGTGATGGTGGCGGTCTCGGCCGCCTCGGCCCTGACCAGCCGCCTGGTGGACCGCAGTTTTTTCCTGACGCAGCTTGAGCGGCGCGGCATCCATGTGGCGGCGGGGCCGCAGGAATACCTGCTGGAGGCGATCAAGGTGGTGAACCTGATGCGCTCGGCCGGATCGGAAGGGGCGGCGCCGGAATTGCAGGCGCAAGAGCTGCTGGAACAGGGCGCCTATGTCGAGGTCACGGAGACGCTGGAAACCGCCCTGCCGAAGCTGGAGGAATCCCCCGTCGAGTTTCTGCCGGTGGTGAAGATGGCGGAGGAGGGGCCGCAACTGGTCGGCACCGTCACCCTGCTTGATGCGCTACGCTCCTATAACCGCGCGCTGGCGGCCGTGGCGCGCGAGGAGCATTCCTAGAACCCGGGCCTAGACCCGCTCCACCGTCGCCTTGTCCGTGAAGAACGCCAGATATCCGGCGATTTCGGCGGCATCTTCCAGCGGGTTTTCGTAGGTCCAGACCGCGTTTTCGATGGTGCCGCTTTTGGCTGCGATGTGGAAATAGCCGGCCTCGCCCTTGAACGGGCAGGTGGATGTCTGTTCGGAGGCGTCCAGAAACGCCATGGCCACATCCTCGCGCGGGAAATAGATGACCGGCGGGTAGTCCGCTTCGGTCAGTTCCAGCGCGTTTTTGGATTCAGCGATGACAGCGCCTCCGGTGCGAACCACCCATGTTCCCGCGGCCGGTTTGATCGTGATTCTCTGCTTGCCCATTTGGCACCTCCTGTCGATTGCGAGGGGGCTTGATACCGCATACAGCGGAATACCGCAATCGGACGGGATGTCTCAGAGCGGCGCGCAGGCCGCTTCCAGCCATGGTTTCGCAGCGTCACTGACCAGAGGGTGCAGTTTGTCCAGCACATCGGCGTGATAGGAATCGAGCCAGACGATTTCATCAGGTGACAGCATGTCACGCACAATCAGCCGTTTGTCGATCGGCACGAAGGTCAGGGTTTCGAAACCGTGCATCGGGCGCTCGCCACCCGCAGGGATTTCCGGTTCCGTGACCACGACCAGATTTTCGATACGGATGCCGAAGGCTCCCTCGCGGTAATACCCCGGTTCGTTCGACAGGATCATGCCGGTTTGCAAGGCCACGTCGGAGACGCGCGAGATCCGCTGCGGCCCTTCATGCACGCCGAGATAGGCGCCGACGCCGTGGCCCGTGCCGTGGTCGTAGTCCTGCCCCGCCTGCCAGAGCGCCATGCGGGCGAAAGCGTCGAGGTCATGGCCGCTGATCCCCGCCGGAAAGCGGGCGCGGGAAATGGCGATCATGCCTTTCAGAACGCGGGTGTTGGCCTCGGCCGCGCCGGGCAGGCCCGCGCCGATGCAGACGGTGCGGGTGATGTCGGTGGTGCCGTCCACATATTGCCCGCCACTGTCCACCAGCAGGATGTCGTCGGCGCGCAGGGAGCGGTCGGTGTCTTCGGTCACGCGGTAATGCACAATCGCGCCGTTCGGACCGGCACCGCTGATGGTGTCGAAGGATATATCGCACAGCGCATTGGTGGCACGGCGGAAGGATTCGAGCTGTTTCACCACGGCAATTTCGGTGAGTGTGCCTTTGGGCGCCTCGGAATCGAGCCAGCAGAGGAATTCCACCATTGCCGCCCCGTCGCGGATATGGGCGGCGCGGGAACCGGCGATCTCGGCTGCGTTTTTGCAGGCTTTGGGCAGGATGCAGGGATCATCGGACCAGTCGGGGGTTTGCAGCAGGTCGGACACGGCGACAGGGGCGCTGGCGCGGTCCACGCCGGTTTTGCCGGAAAGGGCTTGCAAAGCGGGGGCGAATTCGGATTCGGGGCGGATGGAGACCCGATCGCCCAGATGGGCGCGCAGGGTGTCGTCGCATTTGGCGGGGTTGACGAACAAATCGACCCGCGCGTCGGCATGCAGGATGGCAAAGCACAACGGCACCGGCGTGTTGGCAATGTCGGAGCCGCGGATATTCAACAGCCAGGCAATCGAATCCGGCAGGGTGAGGACAAAGGCCACCTGCCCCGCCGCCTGCAGGGTTTTGGCAAGGCGCGTGCGTTTGCTGTCGGGGGTTTCACCGGCATAGGCCATGTCCTGCACCACGATCCGGCCCTCGGGCGGGGTGGGGCGGTCGTGCCAGATTTCATCGACCAGATTACGGGTTTTGACCAGTGCGATTCCCTTGTCGGCCAGCGCCTTTTCCAGCTTGTCGATCTCGTCGAACCCGTGCAGCCACGGGTCATAGGCCACGCGCCCGCCGTCGGGCAGCGATTCCGCCAGCCAGTCCGCGAGTTTGACCTGCGGCACCGGCACGGGGGTATAGACCGACAGGTCCACCTGGTCGCGCACCTGCAACGTATAGCGCCCGTCGATGAACACCCCTGCGGTGTCCAGCAGCGCCGCGCACATGCCGGCCGAGCCGGTGAAACCCGTCAGCCATGCAAGGCGCTCGTCACAGGGGGCGACGTTCTCGCCCATATGGGCGTCGGCGCGGGGCACCAGAAAACCGTCGAGGTTTTCGGCCCGCAACAGGGCGCGCAGGGCGGCCAGACGCGGGGCGCCGGTTTCGGGCGATGTGGGCGTGGTGAAATCCTGAAACATTGTAATATTTGCTCGCAGTATCGTCAGAGGAAACCCGCCGTCTGTGATTTGCGCGGGCGGTTTGTTGCGGCTAGTGTGCGCTACAACAGAACGAATGAAAACCTATTTTCGGGAGCAACCCCATGGCAAGACTACTGGCAATCCTGTTTTTTA
>JALSHL010000289.1 GCA_026982255.1 Paracoccaceae bacterium
CGCAACACCCAGAGCAACGGCACATCCCCGGGCAAATCGACCTCGTAGAGCCGTCCGTTAACCGTGATTTCCCTGCCCATTGCACCCTCCAAATCCGTTCCGGCCATCTTTGCCGCCATGCCGGGGAAAGTAAACCGGTGCAAAACAGTCACCGAGCGATACGGACATCCGCGGCAAAACGCTCGCCTTTACCTCGCCCACGTCCAACTCGGGCTTCAAGGCACCTTCGGCGATTCTGAAAGCCGATTTCGACATGATCCCCGACCGTGATTTCGAGGCGGTGTATTCCGGCAAGCACGACAACTCGATCCTCGGTGTCGCCAATCGCGACTATCCGGCAGCGTCGATTGCCAACTCGGTTCTGTCGCGTATGATTTCGCGCGATGTGATCAAGGAAGGCGACGTGGTTTCCATCTACAAATCGCAGACTTTCCCGACCACCGGTTTCGGCGTTGCCCATAACCTCGATCCGGAACTGAAGGAACAGATCCGCGACGCGTTCTTCTCCTTTGCATGGGAAGGCACCTCGCTGCAGCGCGAGTTCGAGAAATCGAACGAGGGCCAGTTCCTGCCGATGACCTACAAGGAGTTCTGGGAAGTCATCCGCAAGATCGACACAGCAAACGGCGTCAGCTACAGCTGCGAATAACCGGTCCATATCAACCACCCGCGCACCTGATCGTGCGCGGGCTTTTTTTCCTGCCAAAACAAGGGCCGGGAGGCGGCACATAGGGTTAATAAATGTTGAAACTGGATAAACTGACCAAGGTATACAAAACCGGCGACAAGGCACTTAGCGACGTTACACTGAAGATCCCCGGCGGCCAGATAATCGCCCTGATCGGCCCGTCCGGCGCAGGCAAAAGCACCTTGATCCGCTGTATCAACCGGCTGGTCGAACCGACAAGCGGATCGGTCACGCTCGACGGAACCGAAATAACCACACTCGGCTCCGGCGCGCTGCGGCGGATGCGCCGTCGTATGGGGATGATCTTTCAGGAATACGCGCTGGTCGAGCGCCTGACCGTGATGGAAAACGTTCTCTCCGGCCGCCTTGGATATGTCGGTTTCTGGCGCAGTTTCCTTCGCAAATTCCCGCAATCCGACATCGACGAGGCCTATCGCCTTCTCGACCGCGTCGGCCTGCTGCATATGGCCGACAAGCGTGCGGACGAACTGTCGGGCGGCCAGCGCCAGCGCGTCGGAATCGCCCGTGCGCTGATACAGGATCCGGCATTGCTGCTGGTGGACGAGCCTACAGCCTCGCTCGATCCGAAAACCTCCCGCCAGATCATGCGCCTGATTACCGAACTGTGCGCGGAGCGCGGCCTTGCCGCTATCGTCAATATCCACGACGTTTCGCTTGCCCAGATGTTCGTGCAGCGTGTCGTCGCGCTCAACCTCGGGCATGTGATTTTCGACGGAGGCCCTGCCGACCTGACCCCCGAAGTCCTGACCGATATTTACGGCGAGGAAGACTGGGAAGCCACCATAGCCAAAGTCGAGGACGAGGAGGAGGAAACGTGAGCGTAACTCTCGAATCCCGTCTCGGCACAGGCTGGAAAAAACCGCATTTCATCGAAAATCCGGTTCTGCGCTGGGGGCTGATTATCGGTGCCGTCGTCTATCTGGTCCTTGCTTTCGCCTCGGTCGAAGTCAACTGGTCGCGCGTTTACGAAGGCCTGGACAGAGGCTGGAAATTCATAGCCGCCTTCAGCAGCCCCGACTTTACCTCGCGCGGAGCCGATATTCGCGAAGGCATGATCGAAAGCGTCATTATGACCGTCACCTCGACCATCGTGGGCATCGCCATTTCCATTCCGATCGCGCTCGGGGCGGCCAGCAATATTGCGCCGCTTCCGGTCTATCTGGTCTGCCGGTTCATCGTCTCGATTTCCCGCGCACTCAATGAAATCATCGTTGCCATCCTGTTCGTCGCCATCTTCGGCTTCGGCCCGCTGGCCGGGTTCCTGACGCTCAGCTTCGCCACCATCGGTTTCCTGTCGAAACTTCTGGCCGAGGACATCGAGGATATGAACAAGGTCCAGGCCGAGGCCATCCACGCCACCGGCGCCAGCTGGCTGCAATGGATCAACTACGGTGTGCAACCGCAAGTCATGCCCCGTCTTATCGGGCTGTCGATGTATCGCCTCGACATCAACTTCCGCGAATCCGCGGTCCTCGGGCTGGTTGGCGCGGGCGGGATCGGGGCAACTCTTAACACCGCCTTCGACCGTTACGAATTCGATACGGTCGCCGCTATCCTGATCCTGATTATCGTAACCGTGATGGCGCTTGAATATCTGTCGGGCATGATCCGCGGGAGGGTGCAGTAATGCCTACATCGACCAATGCCTCGGGCGAGAAAATCTGGAAACTCCGGACCCGTAACGAAACCCTGTTCCGCTGGGCCTTGTGGCTCGCCACGATCATCGCCTTCTATGTCAGCTGGATGAAAATTTCAGACCAGACGACATGGTTTTTCGTCTATGACGCCCCGCGCATCGCCGCGGATATCGGCGGTCGTGCCTGGCCCCCGCGCTGGAGCTATATCGACCAGCTGGGCGGTGCGATCTGGGATACGATCAACATGGCCACCCTCGGCACGATTTTCGCACTGTTCATGGCGGTGCCCGTAGCCTTCCTTGCCGCGCGCAACACCACGCCGAGCAAAACCTTCATTCGCCCCGTAGCCCTGCTGGTTATTGTTTCCACTCGGTCTATCAATTCCCTGATCTGGGCCTTGCTGCTGGTGTCGATTATCGGTCCGGGCGTGCTGGCCGGCATCGTCGCCATCGCCATCCGTTCCATCGGTTTCTGCGCCAAGCTGCTCTACGAGGCGATCGAGGAAATCGATTCGACCCAGGTAGAGGCCATCACCGCCACCGGCGCCAGCCGCTGGCAGACCATGGCCTACGGGATCGTGCCACAAATCATGCCGGCCTTTGCCGGAATTGCCGTATTCCGATGGGATATCAATTTCCGTGAATCCACGGTGCTCGGACTGGTCGGGGCAGGGGGGATCGGCCTGCAACTGCAAGGCTCTCTGAACACACTGGCCTGGCCGCAGGTCTCGCTGATCCTCATTGTCATCCTCGTTGCCGTGATAATCGGCGAGTGGGTTTCCGCCAGGGTGCGGGGCGCTATCATTTAGGGGGCGGCCATGACATCCGATGCCGACTGGGCCTTCGCCCGATACGAGGCGGTGCGCGGCAGCCTGCCGGTCGCGCGGTTTCCTGCGCGCGCGCAAACCGTCGCGCATCTGGGCGAACTGGCCAGGCATTTCGATGCCTTCCTGCTCGACGCTTTCGGCGTGCTGAACATCGGCGAAACCGTTGTGCCCGATGCACCGGAGCGCATCGCCGCGCTTCAGGACATGGGCAAACGGGTGCTGGTGGTAACCAACGGCGCCTCTCTGCCCCCCGATGTGGCACTGGCCAAATACCGCAAGCTCGGTTTCGATTTCGCATCTGAAGATATCGTCGCCAGCCGCGATGCGCTCGCCCTGGGTCTGCACAACCGGCCGCAGGAAAACTGGGGCGTCATGGCCATCAACCCGTCGCGGCTGGAGGAACTGCCGGTTGCCACGACCCGCCTTGACCTGTCAGCCGAAACCTACACGACAGCGGACGGGTTTATCCTGCTTGGCAGCGGAGACTGGAGCGAGGCACACCAGAACCTTCTGGTCGCCGCCTTGCAATCCGACCCGCGCCCCGTTCTGGTCGGCAATCCCGATATTGTCGCCCCGCGCGAACACGGGCTGACACTGGAACCGGGCTGGTTCGCTCATGACCTGCACGCCCGCACCGGCGTAATACCGGAATTTTACGGCAAGCCTTTCGCCAATGTCTATGACCTCGCCCTGTCGCGCCTCGATCCGGCAATTCCGAAGTCGCGCATCGCCATGGTGGGGGATACCCTGCACACCGATATTCTCGGAGGTGCCGCGGCGGGGTTGAAAACCGTGCTGATCCTCAACCACGGCCTGTTCTCGAGCAAGGACATCACGCCCTATATCGCCCGATCCGGTATCGTGCCGGATTATATCGCCGCCGATACCTGACGCGAGAACGCCGCCACCAGCTCCACATGCGTCGACCAGCGGAACTGGTCCACCACCTGCAGCCAGTCGATACCGAAACCGGCCGCGACCAGCACCTTTGCGTCGCGCGCGAAGGTCACCGGATTGCAGGAAACGAAGGCAACCCGCCCCATGTCGCTCGCCGCCAGCTCAGCCACCTGCGCCTTCGCACCGGCGCGCGGCGGGTCGATCACTATCGCATCCAGCCCGCGCATGTCCTCCGCCAGCAGCGGATTGCGGAACAGGTCGCGCTTTTGCGCCACCACCCGGTGCAACCCCGTTCCCTTGCGCCAGCCCGCATCCAGCGCCGCAATCAGGGCGCTGTCGCCCTCCAGCGCCAGCACATCGGCACGTTCGGCCAGCGGCAGGGTAAACGTCCCGCATCCGGAAAACAGATCGGCGACATTGCGGGCATCGCCGACGGCTTCCAGCACCGCCGCTGTCAACGCATCCTGTCCCGCCTGCGTCGCCTGCAAAAACGCGCCGGGCGGCGGCACCACCTGCGCGGAACCGAAGCGCTGCACCGGCGGGGTGCGGGTCGCGATCACCTCGCCGTTCCAGCTCAGCCGCGCAATCCCGCTCGTGCCAACCAGTTGCCCCAGTTCCGCCAGCATCGGCCCGTCCGCCGGCACCGCATTGCTCACCGCCACATCCAGCCCCTCGAGCGAGAGCGTCACCGCAATCTCCACCGCCACCTTGCGCGTCGCCCCGATTTTCGTCAGCGCCTCGTAAAGCGGCATGGCGGCCATGATATCGGGATGCAGCAACACACAGGACGGAATCGCCAGCAGCAGATCGGAGCCTCTGGCATGAAACCCGACCATCGCGCCCTTTTTCGTGCGCCGCCCCGTGAAACCGGCCCGTCGGCGCGACCCTGCGGGCGATGTGACGGTTTCGCGAAACTCCGCCGCCAGCCCCTGCGCCGCCAGTGCCTTGCGCACCACACCGGTTTTCCATTCCGCCAGAAACCCGTCCGAGGCATGTTGCAAGGCGCAGCCGCCGCAACTGCGGAAATGCGGGCAGGGCGCCTTGACCCGCTCCGCCGAGGGACGCAGGATTTTTACCCCCTCCATCCGGTTGCCCGACACCGTGCCCGAAACAACCTCGCCCGGCAGCGCATAGGGCACATAAAGCGGCCCCTCCGCGATCCCGTCCCCCTGAATGCTCAGCCCGAGAATTTCCGTTTCCACCGCATATCCGCCCGTATTTGTCCAAACCGTTCTTTGGCCCGAAACCCGTCGCAACGCAAGGGCCGCCCCTTGTCATGCAGGTTATCACATGATAACCGACCCGCAAGCCGCCCGCATTCCGGCGCGACTCCCAGACATTCCGGAGGCCCCCGTGGAGCAGAAATCCTCGACCAGACTGATCCTGTTTTCCGTTGCCGTCATGCTGTTGCTGGCCGCACTGGACCAGACCATTGTCGCGACGGCGCTGCCTGCCATTGTCGCGGACCTTGGCGGCGTGGACCACCTCAGCTGGGTGATTACCTCCTATCTTCTTGCGTCAACGGTGGTGGCGCCGATGTATGGCAAACTCGGAGACCTCTACGGCCGCAAGCTGATGATGCAGATCGCCGTGGTGGTTTTTCTGGTCGGCTCGGTGCTATCGGGACTGGCGACATCCATGCTGGCCCTGATTATTGCACGCGGCATCCAGGGGCTGGGCGGCGGCGGCCTGTTCGTTCTGGCCTTCACCGTCGTCGGCGACGTGGTCGCCCCGCGCGACCGCGGCAAGATACAGGGTATTTTCGGCAGTATTTTCGGCCTGTCCAGCGTCGCCGGCCCGCTGCTCGGCGGTTTTTTTGTCGACCAGCTCAGCTGGCACTGGGTGTTTTTCATCAACCTGCCCATCGGCGGGCTGGCCCTGACCGTATTCGCCTTTGCCTTCCATTCCACCGGCAAGCGCATCAGGCACGATCTCGACTATCCCGGCGCGCTTTTCATCACCGCCTCGTTGGTCGGTATCGTCCTGTTCACCAGCCTCGGCGGGCGCTCTTTCGAGCGAACCTCGCCTTTCATGCTGTCCATGGCCATCATGGGAGTCACCGGTGCGGTCGCCTTCGTCCTTGCCGAATTCCGCGCCAAGGAGCCTATCCTGCCCATGTCGCTGTTCAAATCGAACACGTTTTCTGTGATGACAGCTGTCGGTTTTCTCGGCGGTATTGCCATGTTCGGCGGGCTGACCTTTCTGCCGCTCTATCTGCAGACCGTCAAAGAGATATCGCCGACCATGTCCGGCCTGCAGCTTCTGCCCATGAGCCTAGGTATCCTCGGCGGTGCCATCGGTTCGGGACAGATCATGAGCCGTACGGGGCGCTATCGCCGTCTGCCGGTCATCGGCATGGCCGTCACGACCGCCGGCCTGCTGTTGCTGACCCGCCTGCGTCCGGATACCGGCTGGAACGAAATAACCCTGTATATGCTCCTCGTCGGTATCGGCCTCGGTCCGACCATGTCGGTCGGCACCACCGCAATCCAGAACGCGGTATCGCGTGATGTCATGGGGGCGGCCACTGCCGGATTCACCCTGTTCCGCCAGATTGGCGGCTCCATCGGCGTTTCCATTTTCGGCGCGATATTCGCCGCCCGCCTCGAATCGTCGCTCGGCAATGCCCCTATGGGCGACGGGGATATCTCGACCCTCGGAGCCGATATGATTGTGCGCCTGCCGGAGCCTGTGCAGGTAATGATCAGGGAGGCAATCACCAACGCCCTGCATCCGGTATTCCTGACCGCTGCCGGTGCCGCCTTCATCGCCTTCATCATCGGCTGGTGGCTGGAGGAACTGCCGTTACAGACGCGCGAGGATATCGACCGGCAACGCCGCGAAGGCTGACGGACTGCCCTGCAAAATTCCGCTACGGCACTGCATTTTTCCCCATTGGCAAGGCTCCGATTCCCTGCCATGCTATGCACAATTCACCTTTTATCAGGAGGCAAACCCATGCGATTTGAGTCGCCTGCCACCGTCGAGGAGGCCACACATCTGCTGGCCAATGCCGACGGCACCACCCGCGTTCTTGCCGGCGGCACGGACGTCCTTGTCCAGTTGCGTCTGGGGCTGGTCAAACCGGACCTCGTTGTCGATATCAAGAACATCGAGGGCATGCGCTCCATCGTGGCCGAGGACGGCGGCTATCGCATCGGCGCGGCGGTCAGCGGCGCGGAAATGGGCGAGCACGAAGGCCTCGTCGCCCTCTGGCCCGGCGTGGTCGAGGCGATGGAACTCGTCGGCTCGACACAGGTGCAGGGCCGCGCGACGCTCGCCGGCAACCTGTGCAACGCCTCGCCCGCGGCCGACAGCGTGCCGGCCATGATCGCCGCCAATGCCATCGCCACCATCGAGGGCCCGCTCGGCCTGCGCCTGCTGCCGGTGGAGGAGGTTCCCGCCGGCCCCGGAAAAACCACGCTCAGCAAAGGCGAGATCATCACCTCGATCTTCCTGCCCGCCCGCCCGAAACGCTCCGGCGACGCCTATCTGCGCTTCATCCCGCGCACGGAAATGGACATCGCGGTTGCCTCTGCCGGTGTCAGCCTGTCGCTCGACGCCGACGGCACGATCGAGACCGCCCGCGTTGCCATCGGCGCCGTTGCCCCGACCGCGTTGCTGGTCGAGGAGGCAGGCACCGCCCTGATCGGCGCCGGACTGGACGACAAGGCGGTTGCAACCATGGTGGCGGCCGTGCGCGCCGCCTGCAACCCGATTTCCGACAAACGCGGCACCGCCGAATTCCGCACCAAAACCGCAGGCGTCATGGCTAAACGCGCCGCCGAAATCGCCTTTGCCCGCGCAGGAGGCACAAAATGAGCAAGATCCACGTCACCACCACCATCAACGGCGACACGGTCGAATACCTGTGTTCGCCGACCGAAACCCTGCTCGACGTGCTGCGCGACCGGCTCGACCTGACCGGTGCCAAGGAGGGCTGCTCCACCGGCGATTGTGGCGCCTGTTCCGTCACGCTGGACGGGCGGCTGGTCTCGTCCTGCCTCGTTCTGGCCGCCGAGGCCGAGGGCCACGAAATCGCCACCATCGAAGGCATGGCAGAGGGCGAGAACCTGCATATCCTGCAAACCAAGATCCTCGAACACGCGGCGCTGCAATGCGGTGTCTGCACGCCGGGCATTCTGGTCGCCGCCAAGGCTCTGCTGGAGAAAAATCCCGACCCGAGCGAGGAAGAAGTCCGCTTCTGGCTCGCCGGCAACCTGTGCCGCTGCACGGGTTACGACAAAATCATCCGCGCGGTGCTGGACGCCGCGGCCGAAATGCGGGGGGCGTGAACCATGGTAAACGAATACGTTGAAAGCAAGGGCACCGAAGCCACGGAAATCAAACGGGATTTCAAGGTCGTCGGCACCCGACCCATGCGTCCCGACGGCATCGACAAGGTCACGGGCCGCGCGCTCTACGGCGCCGACATGTCCGCGCCGGGCATGTTGTTCGGCGCCATCCTGCGCAGCCCGCACCCCCACGCCCGCATCAAATCCATCGACACAAGTGCGGCGGAGGCCCTGCAGGGGGTAAAGGCCGTCGTGACCTCGGCCGATTTCGTCAAACAGCGCAGCTCTGCCGACCAGGACACGCTCGACAACTGCATGGCCCGCGAATACGCGCTCTATGACGGCCACGCTGTTGCCGCGGTTGCCGCCGCCAGCAAGGAAATCGCTGCCGCCGCGCTCGACCTGATCAGGGTGGATTAC
>JALSHL010000290.1 GCA_026982255.1 Paracoccaceae bacterium
CGGCAGTTCCGGAGCCTCGCGCTGCACCGGATCTGCATCCCCGACCGGTGTCACCGAAACCGCGGCCGCCGCCTCCTGCTGCTGCGCCGCCGCTGCGGCCATCTGTGCATACATTTCCTGTTGCTCTTCCTGGGTCATGATCTGGACATGCGCCAGTTGCGTTGTCACCGTATTGCGCAAGTCATCGAGCAGGCGCTCGAACAGGGTAAAGGCTTCGCTCTTGTATTCGTTGAGAGGGTCCCGCTGGGCATAGCCGCGCAGACCTACAACCGAGCGGAGGTGCTCCATGGTAATCAGGTGCTCGCGCCAGCTTTTGTCGATAACCTGCAGCAGAATCTGCTTTTCGACCTGCCGCATGGTGTCGGCACCGTATTTTGCCACCTTCTGCGCAATCGCCTTGTCCACTTCCGCATAGAGGCGTTCGGTGACGATCTCGTCGTCCACGCCTTCTTCGTCGGCCCAGTCGACGATCGGCAGATCGAGATCGAAAACCTTGCGGACCTCGTCGCGCAGCCCCTCTGTATCCCATTGTTCGGGATAGGCTTTCGGCGGAATATGTTGCGCGACCAGATCATCCACCACATCGTGCCGCATTTCGCGAACGGTCTCGGACACGTCGTCCGCTTCCATAATTTCGCGCCTCTGGGCAAAGATCATCTTGCGCTGCTCGTTCATCACATCGTCGTATTTCAGCACGTTTTTGCGCAGATCGAAGTTGCGCGCCTCGACTTTGGACTGGGCGCGTTCCAGCGCCTTGTTGACCCAGGGATGCACAATAGCCTCGCCCTCGTCCATGCCGAGGCGGCTGAGCATTTTATCCAGACGGTCGGAGCCGAAAATCCGCATCAGGTCGTCTTCAAGAGACAGGAAGAACACAGTGCGGCCCGGGTCCCCCTGCCGGCCCGAACGGCCGCGCAACTGGTTGTCGATGCGACGGCTTTCGTGGCGCTCGGTGGCCAGAACGAACAGTCCGCCGGCCGCGAGGGCCTTCTCCTTGGCTTCGGCGACCTCGGCCTGCAAGCGTTCGCGAATAGCGACGGGATCGTGGTCCTCGCCGGCCTTCTCGATCTCGGCCACAATGCGCATGTCGAGGTTGCCGCCCAACTGGATATCGGTGCCGCGGCCCGCCATGTTGGTGGCGATAGTCACCGCGCCCGGCACACCGGCCATGGCAATGATCTCGGCCTCTTTTTCGTGATAGCGTGCGTTCAGGACGTTGTGCGGCACACCGGCCTTTTTCAGAAGTTCCGAGATATGTTCGGATTTCTCGATCGAGGTGGTGCCGACCAGCGTCGGCTGGCCCTTTTCATGCGCCTTTTTGATTTCCTCGACAATCGCCGCGTATTTTTCGGCAGCGGTGCGGTAAACACGGTCGTGTTCGTCCTCGCGCGCGATAGGCAGGTTGGTCGGAACCTCGACAACGCCGAGCTTGTAGATATCGGCAAATTCCTCGGCCTCGGTGAGGGCCGTGCCGGTCATGCCAGCCAGCTTGTCATACAGGCGGAAGTAGTTCTGGAAGGTGACAGAAGCCAGCGTCACGTTTTCCGGCTGGATCGGCACGCCTTCCTTGGCCTCGATCGCCTGATGCAGACCGTTGGACAGACGGCGACCGGTCATCATGCGGCCGGTGAATTCATCGATCAGCGCGACTTCGTTGCCGCGCACAATATAGTCCTTGTCGCGCTTGAACAGGGCATGAGCCAGCAGCGCCTGATTGACGTGATGCACAAGAGTGGCGCTTTCGGGGTCATACATCGACTGGCCCTCGGGCAGCAAACCGGCCTCCTGCAACTTCGCCTCCATGAAGTCGTTGCCTTCTTCGGTCAGGGTCGCTGTGCGGGTCTTCTCGTCCAGCTCGTAATGTTCCTCGGTCATTTCGGGGACGAGCTTGTCGATAGTGATATAGAGGTCGGATTTATCTTCGGTCGGACCGGAGATAATCAGCGGTGTGCGCGCCTCGTCGATCAGGATCGAGTCGACCTCGTCCACGATCGCGAAATAGTGATCGCGCTGCAGGATCTCCGACAGGTTCGATTTCATGTTGTCACGCAGATAGTCGAAGCCCAGCTCGTTATTGGTGGCATAGGTGATATCGGCGTCGTAGGAGGCCTTCTTATCGAACTCCTGCATCCCCGGCGCCACGACACCCCAGCTGACCCCGAGGAAATCATAGACAATGCCCATCCATTCGGCATCGCGTTTGGCTAGATAGTCGTTGACCGTCACCACATGCACGCCGCGCCCTGTCAGGGCGTTCAGGTATACGGGCAATGTCGCCATCAGGGTTTTGCCCTCGCCGGTTTTCATCTCGGCAATCTCGCCGCGGTGCAGGAAAATCCCGCCGATCAGTTGGACATCGAAGGGGCGAAGGCCCAGCGTGCGCACGGCGGCTTCGCGTGCGTTGGCGAAGGCTTCGGGTAGCAGATCGTCGAGGCTCTCGCCCGCCGCCAGCCGGTCGCGGAACTCTTGCGTCTTGGCCTTGATACCTTCGTCCGAGAGCGCCTGGAATTCCGGCTCCAGCGCATTGATCCTGGCGACAAGCGGTCTGACGGACTTGATTTTACGATCGTTCGGAGTGCCAAAAACCTTTTTGGCAATTGCGCCTACACCCAGCATAGATACCCGTCTTTCTTCCACTTGCGCCGGCCGGAATGTGCCGATCGGTGATGTTGCCCTCTTCCGCCGTTCAATCAAACGACTATGGTGCTTGTTTCAATGCGCGCAAATGCGTAAATGGACTCACGCGACCGCCGTGCACCGGAAGGATCGGTTTTGATGTAAGCGGCACGCATGGAAGTGTCAACGCCAGCCCGCACGGGCCATAGCGGCAAACCAGAGGAATAGCGCCCATTCGGGCCTTAACGGGAGTAACAATATGCGTAAACTTATGATGGCCGGTGCAATCGCCTGCTTTGGTGTTCTTTCCGCGGTGCCGGTGGCGGCACAGGAACCCGATGTCGATGCCTCGACCGTGCTGGCGGTGGTCAACGGCACCGAAATCACTCTTGGCCATGTCATCCTGTTGCGCACGCAATTGCCCGAGCAATATCTGACGGCTCCGGACGACGTGTTGTTCGAGGGAATCCTCAATCAGTTGATCGACCAGACCCTGCTGGGCGACACAGTCACCGAAGAACCGTTGGAAATGCGTCTGGCGCTGGAAAACGAAGCCCGTGCCCTGCGCGCCGCCTCGGCCATTGACGCGGTGTTCGGTCAGGGGCCGACAGACGAGGAAATCCGGAAGGCCTATGACGAAGTCGTCGCCGGCATTCCCGAGGAACAGGAATTCAACGCCAGCCATATTCTGGTCGAAACCGAAGACGAAGCCAAGGCGATCATTGCTCAGTTGGAAGGTGGCGCGGATTTTGCCGAACTGGCAAAGGAAAAATCCACTGGCCCGTCCGGCCCGAACGGCGGGGAACTGGGCTGGTTCGGACTGGGCATGATGGTGCCGGAATTCGAAACGGCGGCCACGGCTCTCGAGGTCGGAGCGATCTCCGCGCCGGTCCAGACGCAATTCGGCTGGCATGTTATCAAGCTCAACGACAAACGCATCAAACCGGCCCCTGCCCTCGACGAAATCAGGGACCAGTTGGTGCAGCAGATCCAGTCGCAGAAGCTCGATGCGATAATTGCCGAACTGCGTGACGGAGCATCGGTCGAAACCATGGTGGAGGGCTTCGATCCGGCCAATATCCGCAACCTCGACCTTCTGGACGAGTAGGCGACCATGGCGCCCCCGATCCCTGTATCCCCGCTGGCACCGGCGGGCGGTTTCCCCGCCCTGCCGGTCATCGGAGGCGTCCGCTTCGCAGCGGTCGAGGCCAATGTGAAATATCGGGGGCGACTGGATGTCATGCTGGCCGCCCTCGACAAAGGCTCGGTCGTGGCAGGGGTGTTCACGCGCTCCAAAACCCGTGCGGCGCCGGTGCTGTGGTGTCAGGAAAACCTCGCCAACGGCGTCGAGCCGGGCGGGCTGGCGATTATCGTCAACTCCGGCAATGCCAATGCCTTTACCGGCAATAACGGCATGGACAGCGTGCAGAAAACCGCCGGGGCCGTGGCCGAGACGCTGCATATCCCGCCGCACAATGTTTTCGTGGCCTCCACCGGCGTTATCGGAGAGCCGCTGCCGACGGAGCGCATCACCGCAAAAATGGCGGAACTGCGTGACAATCTGGACGAGGGCAATGCCAAAGACGCCGCGCAGGCCATCATGACGACGGACACCTATGCCAAGGGCGCCGCGGCCGAGGTCACGCTGGACGGGATACCGGTAAAAATCGCGGGCTTTGCCAAAGGGTCGGGCATGATTGCGCCGGATATGGCAACGATGCTGGTGTTTATCTTTACCGATGCGAAAATATCGCAGGATGTATTGCAAGGGATCCTGTCGGCCAACACCGAAACCACCTTCAACAGTATTACCGTGGATAGCGATACATCCACATCCGATTCCCTGATTGTCGGGGCTACGGGCCGCGCCGGCATGATCCCGATTACCAGAGCAGACGATCCTCGCGCCGCCGTATTTTCCAAGGCCTTGTATAGCGTCATGCTCGACCTCGCGCATCAGGTGGTGCGCGATGGCGAGGGGGCTACGAAATTCGTTTCGATCACCGTCAAAGGAGCGGAAAACGACCGCGCCGCGAAAACCGTCGGGCTGGCGATTGCCAACTCTCCGCTGGTGAAAACCGCCTTTGCCGGCGAGGACCCCAACTGGGGCCGCATCGTCGCCGCCATCGGCAAGGCCGGCGAGGAAGCCGACCGCGACCGTCTGTCGATCCGCTTCGGCGACATCCTGGTGGCGGAAAACGGCTGGGTGTCGCCGGACTACCGCGAGGAAGACGGGGCCGAATACATGAAGGCGCAGGACCTGTCGGTCACCGTCGATCTGGGGGTTGGCGAGGGTGAGGCCACCGTCTGGACCTGTGACCTCACGCACCAGTATATCACCATCAACGCCGACTACCGCTCATGAAAACCCTGCTGGTTTCCGCCGTCGCGCTGATCGACAAGGACGGGCGCGTTCTGCTCGCCCAACGTCCCGAGGGAAAGTCCATGGCCGGACTGTGGGAGTTTCCCGGCGGCAAGGTCGAGGAGGACGAAACCCCTGAACACGCCCTGATCCGCGAGTTGCACGAGGAACTGGGCATCGGCACATGGGAAAGCTGCCTTGCGCCCCTGACCTTCGCCTCGCACAGTTACAAGGATTTCCACTTGCTGATGCCGGTGTTCGCCTGCCGGAAATGGGAGGGCACCCCGCAACCAAAAGAAGGGCAGACCCTGAAATGGGTCCGCCCGAATGCCTTGCGGGAATACCCTATGCCACCGGCGGATATTCCCCTGATCCCGATCTTGCGGGACTGGTTGTAACGTCAGTTAACCAAAGGACAAGAGATGCCCGATTTTCTGCAGTTTCCCGACCGTGAAATCCTGATGGAAAATATCGCCGAGGATGTGGCCGACCTGCTGGCAGAGTCCTTGGAGAGCAAAGGCAAAGCAACGCTTGCGGTCCCCGGCGGCACCACGCCCGCCCCGTTCCTCCGGTTGCTGTCACAAGAGGATATCGACTGGCAAAACGTGCGGGTCATGCTGACAGACGAACGGTTTGTGCCGGAAACATCGGAACGCTCAAACACCCGCCTGCTGCGCGAGACCCTGTTGCAGAACAAGGCCGCCGCCGCAACCCTCGTTCCGATGTTCAAACCGGCAGACAGGCCCGAGGATATTCTTGCGGACCTCGAAGCCGGCATCCGCGCCGCGCTGCCGCTGGATGTCTGCGTCCTCGGCATGGGGGCCGACAAGCACACCGCCAGCCTGTTTCCGCAGGCCGACCGGCTGCCCGAAGCACTGGACGACACCGGTGCCGTCCTGCTGCCCATGCCCGCGCCGGATGCGCCGGAGCCGCGCCTGACCCTCACCGCGCCAGTTCTGCGCGCCTCCGCCCACATCAAGGTCCTGATCACCGGAACCGACAAAAAAGCCGCGCTGGAAGAGGCCCTGATCGCAGGCCCCGCCACCGAGTCCCCCATCCGCGCCATCCTCGACGCGCCAACAGAGGTTGAAGTCTACTACGCCGACTAGGAATCCCCCGCCCCTCGCGCTATGGTCCGGCCAAACAGCAAAGGCACGCCGACATGTCGAAAACCATCATGCTCCTGAACGGTCCGAACCTGAACCTGCTCGGCCAGCGAGAGCCGGAGATTTACGGACACGACACGCTCGCGGATATCGAGGAGCGCAGCCGCGCCCATGCCCAAACGCTCGGTTTTGCACTGGATTGCCGGCAATCGAACCACGAGGGCGATCTGGTCGACTGGATACAGGAGGCGCGCGAAACCTGCGTTGCGATCATCATCAACGCCGGTGCCTATACCCACACCTCGGTTGCCATCCTCGACGCGCTGCGCGCCTTCGACGGGATGATTGTGGAACTGCATATCTCCAACCCCAAGGAACGCGAATCCTTCCGGCATGTGTCCTATGTCGAACTTGCCGCGGACACGGTTATCGCCGGTCACGGCACCGAAGGTTACACCATGGCGCTGGACGCTGTGGCGCAGAAACTGCTTGCCTGAGGCGCAAACCGCGCCTATAGGCTGCCCCTCATCGAAACGAAGTCACCGCTCCTTCTATAAAAAACGGAATACAGAAATGAACCGCTACATCCTGATTGGCGTCCTCGCCATGGCAACGGTCGTTGTCGCCTCCAACATCCTCGTGCAATTCCTGTTCGGCAACTGGCTGACATGGGGCGCGTTTACCTATCCCTTCGCCTTTCTGGTCACCGACCTGATGAACCGCCTGTTCGGCCCGTCGCAGGCCCGCAAGGTAATCTTTGCCGGTTTTGTCGTCGGGGTGATCTCCTCGCTGGTCGGCACGCAGATCATGCTGGAACACGGTCCCGCCGTGACGCTGCGCATCGCTGTCGGCTCCGGCACTGCCTTCCTGACCGCGCAGCTGATGGATGTTTTCGTATTCGACCGCCTGCGCAACAAGGCATGGTGGCGCGCGCCGCTGGTGTCCTCGCTGGTCGGCTCGTCGCTGGACACGGCGATTTTCTTCACCGTTGCCTTCTCCATGACCCTGACGTTCCTCGAACCCGCCAACGACGTTAGCTGGGCGAACGAGGCGTTGCCGCTGCTCGGGTTCGGGCCTGTCGTGCCGCTCTGGGTCAGCCTCGGCGTCGCGGATTTCATGGTTAAACTGGCGCTGGCACTGGTGGCGCTGGTGCCGTTCCGCGTCGCCGTAAACCGCTGGCGCAATCTGGCAACCTGAAAAAACGCTTTGCGATTTTCAAAAGCCGTGGCATGATTCTTTCATCGACAACAACCAGAAAGGAGGTGCCAATGTCTATTGGGAAATTGGAGCAGCAGATCAAGGTTATTCGCGGGGTGAAAATCTAGAGGGGCAGCCCCCTTTGGGCAGACATCCGGCCGATCGGACCCGTTCCGGCTTTGGTCACCTCCAAACTCAGGTCTGGGCCGTTCCCATCACGGAGCGGCCCTTTCTAACGAAAGCAATCCCATGACCGAAATCACCCTGATCCGGCACGGGCAGGCGCAAACCGGTGCGACGGACGAGGCCAGCTATGACAATCTGTCGGAGCTCGGCCATCAGCAGGCGCGCTGGCTGGGCGAACATATCCGCGCCTCGCACGGTTATGACCGCGTGATTTCCGGTGCCATGAACCGGCAAATCCAGACGGCACAATCCGTCGGGCTGGATGTGCCGCACCTCACCGACGAACGCCTGAACGAAATGGACTATTTCGGTCTTGCCGAAAGTTTGCAACAG
Source organism: Paracoccaceae bacterium (assembly GCA_026982255.1). Lineage (GTDB taxonomy): Bacteria > Pseudomonadota > Alphaproteobacteria > Rhodobacterales > Rhodobacteraceae > NORP23. Next base: position 7,801 of record JALSHL010000290.1, read on the forward strand.
ACACACGGGGTGGCGTGGCCGACCTCGGAACCGGAATTTATTGCCCATCTGCCGAAAATCCTGACCGCATGGCGCACCGGCGAAATCCGCGACGGGCTGGAGAGTTACGAAGCCTTCCGCGCCCGCATTTCCGCCGCGCTGGCCGATGTCGCGCAGCAGGACGGGCGCACCCTGCTTGTCACCTCGACCGGTGTCATTTCCACACTTGCCACCATGGCGCTGGACCTCGATATTCCGGGCAAGAGCAAGCTGTTCCTGTCGGTTGCCCATACCTCGGTCCACCGCTTTGCCTTGCGCAATGACGGGCTGCACCTGACGCAATTCGCCAGCACGCCGCACCTTGAGCGGCCCGACCGGCTGCATGCGAAAACCTACGCCTGATATTCGGCCCTTCCCCACGCGCGCCCGACCCTGTAGTTTGCGGCCATGATCCGCATCAACGACAATATCACCATCGAGGACTGGGAACTGACCGAGAGTTTCATGCGCGCCTCCGGCCCCGGCGGGCAGAACGTCAACAAGGTCTCGACGGCGGTGGAGCTTCGCTTCGAGGCGGCGCGTTCCCCCAATCTGGCACCTGACGTCAAGGCACGGCTGAAACGGCTGGCGGGGCGGCGCTGGACCAAGGAAGGCGCGATCATCATCACTGCCGAGAAACACCGCGTGCAGTCCCGCAACCGCGAAGAAGCCGAGGAAAAGCTCGCCACCCTGATCCGGCAGGCACTGGTGCGCCCCAAACGCCGCATCAAGACCCGCCCGACGCTGGCGTCAAAACGGCGGCGGCTGGAGGGGAAGAAACAACGGGCGCAGGTGAAGGCGTTGCGGGGGAAGGTGGGGGACGATTAAGCACACCTATGTCACAGCCGCTTTCGCCCGATACTCCGGCCGGTCCCACAGGCGGTTGTCCAGCACATCGGCCAGCACATCGACCGCGTGCCGCACGTCGTTTTCATCCAGATACAGCGGCGTAAAGCCG
>JALSHL010000291.1 GCA_026982255.1 Paracoccaceae bacterium
GAGCGCCCCTCGTTGACGAAACGCAACTGCACATCCTGCGTGCCGGTTTCGGCGGTGCCCAGCGGCATATCGATGTTCTGTTGCCGGATCAGGTGGGAAATATCGCTGACCGACAGACCGTATTGCTGCAACAGGTCGGCCGAGACCTCGATCTGCCACTGCCGTTGCGACAGGCCCTTGACCTTCACGGCGGCGACATTGTCGATCCCGAACAATTTCTGTTCCAGATAGTTCCCGTAGCTTTCCAGATCGGCAAAGGACATATCCCCCTGCACCGCGATCGCCACCACCAGATCGGTGGTGAACAGCTGGCTGACCACCGGCGTATCGGCGCTGTCGGGAAAATCCGTGATCGCGGCGATCTCCGCATCCACATCGCTCATGAAACGTCCGGCATCGCCACCCGGCTTCATCGTCGCCACGGCACTGGCCACATTGTCCTGCGCCGTGCAGGTCAGTTCCTCGAGGTTGTCGACCCCTTTCAGCGCATCGGATACCCGCAGGCAGATCGCATCCTCCACATCCGCCGCACTGGCACCGCGATAGCCGACGACGATGCTCGCCTCGGTCGGGGAATAGTCCGGAAAAGTCTCGCGCACCAGCAGCGGCGCGGACAGCACCCCCATTGCCAGCAGCACCACCAGCAACAGGTTGGAGGCGGTCGGATGTCCGGCAAACCAGCGTATCATGGCGTTTCCCCCGCAGCGGCAGCCTTCAGCGCCTGTTCGGCATCCGTATCGCGTTCCGCCATCAGCCGGATACCGTCGATAGCCGGAACGATATCGTCCAGAACCACCTGTTCCCCGATCTCCAGACCGCCGGTAACCACCACCAGCCCGTTCTGGCGGAAGGCGGTCTCCACATCGCGCCGCTCCAGCCGGCTGTCGGCATCAACAAGATAGACCTGTCCTTCGTGTAGGGCCGCCTGCGGGATCACCAGAGCAGGCGCCGGCGCAGGCACACGGACCGAGCCTTTGACAAACATGCCTTTCGGCAAGGGAGGATCGGCCAGCGGGTCGGCCATACTGTCCTCCTGCGGAATATGCAGCACCACCCCGACGGTGCGGGTTGCGGGGTCGATACCGTTGGCGATGCGGATCACTTCGGCAGGCCATATCTGCTCCTCTCCGATCAGGCGCACATCGGCATCCAGCACCCCGAGGTCGAGCGTATCGCCGGACGGAAGCGCGCCCAGCACGCGACGCAAACTTTGCATCGGCACCTGAAGCACCACCTCGGCGGCCTCGGTCCCGTCGCCGGAAAACAGCAGCTGGCCGGGGTTTACATACTGGTATTGCACGACCTTGACCTCGCCAATGCGCAAATCGAAGGGGGCGCGGATTTTGGTATCCTCCAGATCCCGCGCCACCTGCGCCTGTTTTGCCGTGGCGCGGTCACGTTGCGTGGCCAGCCGTTCCAGCTGTATCGGGATGACGTTGATCTGGTTTTCCAGTGTGCGCACCGCCTGTCGCTGCTGCAATGTCGCGCGCAACTGCGTGTCCAGCACCGATTGCGCCATGGCACCGGAATCGACCAGCGCGCGCGTGCGTTCCAGATCGGCCTCGGCCAGTTCCAGCCGCTGCCGCTCCAGTTCCAGCAACGAAACTACATTGGCCTGCTCCTGCCGCAACTGCGCGATTTCCGCATCGATTCCGGCAATTTCCGCCGCGGCCTCGGTCAGGGCCAGTTCATAGGCGGCGGGATCGACCTCCAGCAGCAGGGTTCCTTCGGGCAGCAGCGCGCCGCTCTCCAGATCGGGATGGCGATAGATCACCGAACCCTTGACGTTGGAAACCGCGCTCCAGCTGCGCACCGGACGGGCCGTGCCGAATCCGGCAGCCTCGATCACCAGCGGATAGTTTTGCGCCGGGATCACCCGCACGGCCTTTTGCGTTTCCGCCACCTCGACCCGCGCCGGCGGCTGGCGTTTCGAGACAAAATTGGCGATAATCGCCACTCCGGCAAATACAGCAACGGCGACAATCACAATCCGCAACAGTTTCGTCCGCATCCGCGTTTTCGTTTCCATTGTTCTTTCCCGACGGTTTTCCGGCCCTGAAGCGACCGTTGCAGGGACTATAAGTAATAGGTTGATAACTTACAAGACAGACCGCGCATTTATCGCACAAACTGTTCCATCGAGCTTGTCCAGTTCTGCAGGAAGCTCTGCTTTTTCAACCGGTCCAGAAACACCAGTAGTCCGGGGCCGAGCCGTATGGGCCGCGCCGCGCTGTTTTCCTGCAACCCCGAGGCCTTGACCGGCGGCAGGCTGGTCCGCTCCGTCAGCGCCGGCCTGCTGTCCAGCGTGGCCAGAGAATCGACCATCAACCCCGCCTCGGAAGGATGCGGCGCGTTGACCGGAACCAGCACGGTGCGAAGCATGACATTCACATAGTCTTCGAACAGGATAATCCTGATTCCCGGATAATCGGGCAGCCGCGACATCGCATAGCTGCCGACTACGTTATACGCCAGCGCCAGCCGGCCGGAGGCCACATCACGGATCATATCGCCCGACCCGCCATACAGACGGGCGTGCAGCCGCCCCATGACCTCGGTCAGCCGCCAGTAGGAATCGGAATTGCGCGAATCCTGCGTCGCGAACAGGTATCCGGCCCCCGAAATCCGCACATCGTAGGTTCCGATCCGCCCCGCAAACCGGTCGGGATTTTCCCGCAACAGGGAAATCAGCTCCTCGCGGGTTTTCGGCGGCTCCATACCGGCAAAGTCCGCCTCGGAAATCACCAGAACCGCCGGTTCCTGCGTAAAGGCGAATATCTGGTTGCGCCACTTGGCCCAGTCCGGCAACGCCTCGGTCGCGAAAGAGCTGTAGGCCAGCGCAAAACCGTCGTTGGCCAGTTTCGTCTGCAGGTCCATGGCCGAGGAAATCGCCAGATCGAACGGTTCCTGCTCCTCGTATATCGCCCGCATCAGTTCCGTGCTGCTGGCAATGACATAATCGATACCGACGCCCGGATTCTGTCGCTGGAATTCCAGAATGATCGGTTCGAATACATTGATATCGGCCGTCGAGATTATCCGCAGCGTAACCGCACCCTCCGGCGCCGGATAGTGCCGTTCGCCCTCGATCTCGAAGGCCGTCGCCGCGCCGAGCGACAGAATCCAGACAGTCAGTGCAGTGGCAAGACAAGCGAAACGCATGCGCCCGGTCCCTCCGTATTTGTGCGGATCTTGACGCGGCCCTTGTGGGCGCGCGCAACCACATCCACAATAGTCAGACCCAACCCCGAACCGACAACATCGGCCACATTCCCCCCGCGGGCAAACCGTTTGGTCAGCCCGCCGGTGTTGACATCCCCGAAACCGCGCCCCTGGTCCCTGAACGAGATCTCGTAGTGCCTGTCGACGGTGATCGTCACCGTGATTTCGCTGTCGGCGGGCGAATACTTGATCGCGTTGTCCAGAATATTCCGCAACGCGCTTTGCAGCAGGATCGGGTCGCCGACGAAAGGCAAGGGGCGCTCCGGAATATCCAGCACCAGCGCAATATCCTTCAATCCGGCGGTCGGTTGCAGATGCGCGCAGGTCTCGCGCGTGACCTCGCCCAGATCGAACCGTGTCTCCTGCAGGTGATCGGTGCGGAACGTCACCATCGCATGGTCCAGCAACTGGCCGGCGGAACGGGAGCTTTCATCGACCGCACGGATCATCTCACGCAACGCCTGCCGGTCCTCGGGCTTGTCCAGTCGCCGCAAGGCCACTTCGGCCTGCGTGCGAACCACGGCAAGCGGTGTCCGCACCCGGTGGGCGGCTTCGGCCACCAGTTCCTCGGACTGGGCAAGGGCCGCCCGAAGGCGGGCCATGAAATTGTTGAGCGCCGCCACCAGCGGCAGCAATTCGCCGGGAATTTCGGTTCTGACCGGTCGCAGATCGTGCGGACCGCGCCGCTTGATCGACTGGGTCATCCGGTTCAGCGGCAACAACGCCGATTGCGCCGCCAGCAGGCTGAGCAGGGTTGCGAACAGAAACAGCCCTATACCGACCGCCACAGAGGTCGCGGAAATTTTCGAGGTGATCGCCGCAAGGCCGGAACGGGTTTGCGCCACCACAATCGCCGCCCTGATCGCCTGCCCGCCGGAACTGACCGTGCGGCCGACCGCGACCGACCTGACTTCCTCTCCCCGGAAATCGAGAGTCGAGAACACCGGCTCCGACGGTTTCGGAAAATGCGCGGGTGCAGGCAGATCATCATAGCCGGTCAAGGTCTCGCCATCGACAATGACCCGATAGAAGACACGGTCCTGACTGATGGACCCCAGCATGGAAAGTGCGGAATAGGGCAGTTCCAGACTGATCCGCCCACGCTCCGAATATATCGCATCGGCAATCGAGGTGGCCGAGGCCGCAAGGATATTGTCCTGCGTATCGCTCGCCGCCTGCCCCGCCACCGCGCGGACGATCAGAAAAAACGCCAGCGACAGCACCGCCGCAATAAGCGAAAGCTGCACCACCAGCCGGCGACGGATGGACCCTTTGCCAAGCATCGCTCTCATGTTTTCCCGGTCAGGCGATAGCCCAGCCCGCGCACCGTCTCGATCCGGGCAGCCGAGCCTTCCAGCTTCTTTCGCAACCGGCCGACGTAAACCTCGATCGCGTTTTCCGATACGTCCTCGGTAAAGGAAAACAGCCGGTCCATCAGATGCGGTTTCGAGAAAATCTGCCCCGGTGCCGCAAAAAATACTTCCAGCAAACGCAACTCGCGATTCCGCAGCGGTTCGACCCGACCGGCAATGGAAATCGTGCCGGCAAGCGAATCGAAATCCACGCCCGCGAAGTGCCGCATGTTGTCTGCCGCTCCGCCACGGCGGCGCAAAACAGCACGGCAACGGGCCTCCAGTTCCGAAAAATCGAACGGTTTTACGATGTAGTCATCCGCCCCGAGATCGAGCAGCCCCACCCTGTCGGTAATCTGGGAACGTGCCGTCAGCACGATCACCGGCGTCCGGTCCGTGCGGCTCCTGTGTGCTTTCAGGAAATTACGGCCATCCCCGTCCGGCAACATAATATCCAGCAATATCAAATCGTAAGACGCAACCTCTATAAAACTGTTCGCTGTCGCCAGATCCTCCGCATGGTCCAGAACATGCCCGTCTAGCGCCAGACGGTCGACAAGCGCCCGGGCAAGCTGTGCATTGTCTTCGACGAGCAGAAACCTCATGCGGCGGATCCTTTCCCGGGGCGTGACAGGTTCGTGTCAGGTTAGCGGCTTTAGCTGCCACAATGTGCGGACCAACGTCCGTATGTCAAACGAGATAACAATATTCCAACCAGGAGGAAGACACATGAAAACTCGATTGTTCAAGGTGCTGCTGACCAGCGCGGTTCTGGGACTGGGTGCAACGGGTGCTGCCACGGCGGCCGAATGTATCGCACCGGCAAACCCGGGCGGCGGATGGGACTTCACCTGTCGCCAGGTCGGCAAGATCATGTTCGATATCGGCGCCGTAGACAAACCGGTCCAGGTCACCAACATGGCCGGCGGCGGCGGTGGTCTGGCCTTCAACTATGTAGTCAGCGAACGCAACGACGACCCCGAACTGATTGTAGCCGCCTCCTCGGCCACGACCACCCGTCTGGCGCAGAATGCCTATGCCGGCATGACCGCCGACCAGGTGCGGTTTGTCGGTGCCATCGGTATTGACCCCGGCGTGATCGTCGTAGCGGCCGACAGCCCGTATAAAACACTTTCGGACCTGCTCGATGCCATCGTGGCCGATCCTGCGGCGTTTACATTCGCAGGCGGCTCGGCAGTCGGCGGCTTCGACCATATGAAACCGCTGATGCTGCTGCAGCGCGCAGGGCTGACCGATATTACCAAGGTCAAATATATCGGTCTCGACGGAGGCGGCGATGCCATCACCCAGACTATCGGCGGCTTTACACAGGCCATGACCGGCGACATGTCCGAGGTCGTGGGCTTCCTCAAATCCGGCGATATCCGCGTTCTTGCGGTGCTGTCGGACGAACGGGTTCCGGGCTTCGACGATATCCCGACGGCAGTCGAGCAGGGATATGACGTTGTGGCCGGCAACTGGCGTGGCCTCTATATCCCGCGCGGGGTCTCGGATGAAACCTTCCAGAAATGGGCCGGACGCCTGCAGCAGGTCGCCGACTCCGACGAATGGAAAGAGGCAATGGCCGCAAACGGTCTGGCTCCCTTCACTCTGGTCGGAACCGACTTCCAGAACTACATCGATAACCTGATCATCGAAATCCGCCAGATGAGCAAAGACATCGGGGTTATCCAGTAATGGCAAGCGATCGGATCTTCGGTCTGGTCATGGCAATTGTGGCGCTCGCGTATATCGCGAGCGCCACGCAAATCCAGACCAGCTTTCTGTCGGACCCGGTCGGCCCGAAAACCTTTCCGGTCATGATCGGGTCGGTGGCCGCACTGGCAGCCCTGTTCATGGTTTTCAAACCCGACCCCGAACCGGAATGGCCCGGCCTGCGCACGGTAGGCGCCCTGTTGGTCGCGGTTGTCGTGCTGGTTGCCTATGCCTATGCCCTCAAGCCGCTGGGTTTCCCGTTGCCGACCGCGCTCGCCGCGGGACTGCTGAGCTACCAGATATCGCCAAAACCCGCCAATGCCGCGATAACCGGCGCCGGCCTTTCGGTCGGGCTGTTCCTTCTTTTCAAATACGCGCTGGATCTGGGGCTTGTGCCCTTTCCTTCCGGCCTCGCAGGTTAAAGGTTCCGCAACATGGACATACTTCAAAACCTCGCCATGGGTTTCTCGATCGCCCTGTCGCCCTATACGCTGATGCTGGCGGTCGTGGGCTGCTTCTTCGGCACGATCATCGGCGCCTTGCCGGGGCTTGGCCCCTCGAACGGCGTGGCGATCCTCATTCCCATTACATTCACCCTCGGTCTCGATGCTACATCGGCGCTGGTGCTGATGACCGCGGTTTACTACGGCGCCATGTACGGGGGCCGGATCAGTTCGATCCTGCTTAACATCCCGGGGGACGAGCCGGCCCTGATGACCACGCTCGACGGCTATCCGATGGCCAAGGCCGGCCGTGCGGGCGATGCGCTGGTTCTGTCCGGTGTTGCCTCTTTCGTCGGCGCATTTCTGGCCACGATCGGGCTGCTGTTTCTGGCACCGATGCTGGCCAATGTCGCGTTTCTGTTCGGTCCGGCCGAATATTTCGCCCTGTATCTGCTGGCCTTCTGCACCCTTGGCGGCATGGCCAGCAACAATCAGGCGAAATCGGCGCTGGCTGCGGCCATCGGCCTTGGTATCGCCATGATCGGTATTGACAACTCCAGCGGCCTGCCCCGTCTGACCGGCGGCAACCTGCACCTGTTCGACGGTATCGATTTCCTTGTTGCCATCGTCGGGCTGTTTGCCATTGCCGAGGTGTTTTTCTTTATCGAGAGCCACGGCAGAAACACCTCGATCGGGGTCAAGCTGGGCAAGGTAAAAGTCCCGTGGCGCGACATATACGCGACCCGCTGGACCATGCTGCGCGCCTCGGGCGTCGGATTCGTGGCCGGAATCCTTCCGGGTGCAGGCGCCTCGCTCGGCAGCTTTATGGCCTATATGACCGAAAAATCCATCGCCGGCAAAAAGGGCGGCTTCGGCACCGGAGTCGCCAAGGGCGTCGCGGCCCCCGAAGCCGGCAACAACGCCGCTGCCGGCGGCGCGCTCGTGCCGATGCTGACGCTGGGCGTGCCGGGATCGGGCACCACCGCCGTATTGCTGGCACTGCTGATGACCCTGAACATTACCCCCGGCCCGACACTGTTCACCGACCGGCCCGAGGTCGTATGGGGGCTGATCGCCTCGTTGCTGATCGCGAACGTCGTGTTGCTGCTGATGAACGTGCCAATGGTGAAAATCTTCGTGCGGGTTCTGATGGTGCCGCCATGGGTGCTGCTGCCCGGGGTGACTATGATCTCCTTCGTCGGGATTTATTCGCTCTCCGGCAGCTACTTCGACTTGCTGCTGATGATCGGTTTCGGTGTTCTGGGCTATATCCTGCGCAAACTGGATATCCCGACAGTGCCGGTTATTCTGGGGATCCTGCTTGGCGGCAACATGGAAAACGCCTTGCGCCGCGCCATGGTTATTGCGGATGGAGACTTCCTTTATCTCTTTTCCTCGCCGGTTTCCATCGGCCTGTGGATAGCCGCCATCGCCGGTTTCATCGCGCCGATGTTCCTGCGCAACCTCCTGCGCAAGCCGCAGCGGATCACCGACTGATATGGTCCGGGTGCTTGTCCCTTCGGGCGCACTTGGCCTGAACTACGACAAGGCCGCGCTGGCGCGTGGCCTTGCCTGCAATCCCGACATTATCGCCATCGACGGCGGCTCCACCGACTCCGGTCCGGCCTATCTGGGGCAGGGCATATCGAAATACGCCCGCGCATCGACCAAATTTGAGTGGCAGGGGTTGGTGGAGGCACGGGCCGCCGCCGGTATCCCGCTGTTGATCGGCAGCGCCGGCACCTGCGGGACCGACAGCACCGTTGACTGGCTCGTGGACATCACGCGGGAAATCGCGCGCAATCTGGGCCAGAGCCTGAAAATAGCCGTCTTGCGTTCCTCGCAATCCGGTGCGGAAATGGCGCGGGCGCTGGAGGAAGGCCGGATCGAGGAACTGCCGAACGCACCGGAAATTTCCGGCCGCACATTACGTGACTGCACCAATATCGTTGCCCTCGCAGGGGCTGAACAAATTGCCGCCGCACAGGAAACCGGTGCCGATATCGTCA
>JALSHL010000292.1 GCA_026982255.1 Paracoccaceae bacterium
CTCTGGAAAAACAGCTCGTGCCTGATGGTCGAGAAACCGGACTGTTTCAGTTGTTCGACAAAGGCCGGAATCCGCCAGATGGACATCTTTTCGGGTGACACGAAGCTTTCGATGATCTTTTCGCTGGTAAGCTCGGTCGGGATGCGCAGATCGTCAAAAGCGCCTATATCGGTATTGTCGGTCAGGGTTTTATCCAGAAAGCGCCATTGTGTTGCGCGGGAAAGTTTCCATTCGCCGGGCAGCAACTGGGCCCGGTCGGCCTGAATGCGGCGGACCAGAACGCCCGACGGAGTGAATTCATGGAACCGCACGTTATAGAGGATGGTTCCGTCGCTGTTGGACGCATTGGCCTGTATGACGAACTGGCTGTCGTCATTGGCCTGGCGCAACCAGAGCCGACCTGCGGAAATCGATAGCTGGCTTCGCGCCTTGTTGGAATAATCCGCACGGATTTCATCGGTTTTGCGAACGGTGGCGGCGACAATCGGATTGAAAAAGGCGACAGAAAGAACACCCAGAATTACTGCAACCGACACCGGCGCCATAAGGATTTTCAAGGCGGACACGCCGGATGCGCGAACGATGACCAACTCGCTGGTCCGGCTGAGGGAAATAAAGGTAAACAGACTGGTAAGAAGAATGACCAGAGGGAAGGTAACCATCAACGCTTGCGGAATCGTGGTGATAAGAAGCGTTATTGTAGTGTTCAGATCAAGGTTCTTGCCCTGGATAATACGCAATTGCTCGGTCGTATTGAGCAGAAGGATAAGTATGAATATCCCGATCTGGACCTTTATCAGGTTGGAAAGAAACCTGCGTACAATATAGAGCGTCAGGGTCATGCCAATCGCTCCGTTCCCTGTTCGGGTCGTCCGCGGGACGTTGCCAGAATCAACAAGGTGGCGGCATACAAAAGGGAGCCGGCAGCCGGAATGTAGGCAACCCAGAAAAGTGCCGGCACGGTGGTGATGATCGATTTGACCATCAACGATGCCGTAACAACGAACAACCCGAGAAACGAGGTCCCGGCAATGCGCACCGCAAAACCGGAGCGACGGTATTTTGCCGTGAGCAACAGCGCCGCAGCCAGAAGAGGCAGCGCAAGGCCGAGCAGGGGTTGCGCAAGCCGGTTGTGCAGTTCCGCAACCAGCACGCCGATAGGGTGCTTGACCCCGGATGCGATCAGGGCCTGCGGATCAAGCAATTCACGCAAGCCGAATTCGATAGGCTCGCGGAACCGGTTCGACGTGCGCTTCAGCAGGCTTGTGAGGTCGAAAACGAAATTCTCGAATTCCACCAGATTGAGCGTATTATCGGCCGGACTGTAGCGCTGCATTACCCCTTTGGACATGACAAGGCGCAGTTCGTCTTCGTCCTTGAGCAATAGCGCCTCCTGTGCGGAATAAGTGACAGGAAAGGCCGGATCGCGCTGGTCATTCAGGAACAACCCCTGGATTTCGCCGGCTTTGCTGGAATCACGGATGAAAATCGTCAAACCCTTTTCCGGATGAATGAACCGCTTTTCCCGCAACAGGGAATTGACCGCATCCTTGCGAATGGCGTCGATTTTGTCGGCAAGGCGGGTATTGGCCGTCGGGGCCAGGGCAAGCACCAGTATATACATGGCGGTGGCAACGAACATACCGTAGAAAAACACAGGACGTGCAATCCGCATGGGTGACAGACCGGCAGACATGATGACCACCATTTCGGATTCTCCGAACAACTTGTTTACAGCATAAAGGCTGGCGATGAAGGCCGATACCGGCAGCACCAGCAACAACACGTTCGGCAGGATCAGGACCGAGAATTCCAGAAATATAAAACCCGAGCGGCCATTGTCGATAATCAGCTCCACCAGCGGCAGGGTCTGGCCCAGCCACAGGATACCGGCCAGCGCCAGAGTGAAAAACCCGAATGGCGCAAGCAGTTGCAGGAAAATATATCTGTCGAGCCGGTTCACGAGTCGGGATTCCTTTCGCCGCGGAGTTTATCGCAATGACGGTCGCCGCGTCACCCCGTGATAGGGGGGAATGGCAACTGGTCAAGCGGTTGTTATGGGGTTACCAAGGATAAAAGCGGGATTCTGCCGGTTTATCGAGGAGAAACAGATGACAAATCCGATCAACATCACTTTTGACGAAATTGCGCTCGACGATATTGCGGGCATCACCGGCAAGCTGGCGGTTCTGGTCAGCCCCGACGGCAAGCTGGATACCATGGCACGCCGCGTGAACCGTCTGTCGAAAGGGGCGGTGGCACGGCTGATCGAAAGCGAACAATTTGCCGGCCTTGATATCGGCGAAGGGGTGACTTTCGCCTTTCCCGCCGGCATGGCGGCGGAGGCGGTTCTGGCGGTGAAACTGCCGAAACGCCCGAGCGTTGCCGAGGCCCGCAAGGCCGGTGCCGCGCTGGCCAGGTTCAAGGGGAACGAGGCGCTGACCGCGCTGCTGGCCTCCAATCCGAAAGCCGCGGACATTTCCTATGGTCTTGCGCTGCGGGCATATGCCTTTGACGAACACAAGACAGGGGAGCGCAAGAAGCCGCTCGGCGCCACGATCATCGTGACCGATCCCGAAGCCATCGCAGCAGAGGCCGTGCCGATGGCGGCGCTCAGCGAAGCGGTATTCTTTACCCGCGATCTGGTCAACGAGCCGTCGAACGTGCTGACGACCGAGGATTTTGCCGCACGCTTGGCGGCGATGCATGAACTCGGTCTGGACGTCGAGATTCTGGAAGAGGCGGAGCTGGAAAAACTCGGGATGCGCACATTGCTCGCCGTAGGGCAGGGGTCAAGCAGCCCGTCGAAGGTTGTGGTGATGCGCTGGAACGGTGGCGGTGACGAGGCCCCGTTCGCGCTGGTCGGCAAAGGCGTGGTTTTCGACACCGGCGGAATTTCCATCAAGCCTTCGGCAGGCATGGAAGACATGACCATGGATATGGGCGGGGCTGCTGTGGTCTCCGGCGTCATGCGGGCGCTGGCGTTGCGCAAGGCGAAGGCCAATGTGGTCGGGGTTGTCGGGCTGGTGGAAAACATGCCGGACGGCAACGCCATGCGTCCGGGCGATGTGATCCGCTCGATGAAGGGCGATACGATCGAGGTCAACAATACCGACGCCGAGGGGCGGCTCGTTCTGGCCGATATCCTCTGGTATACGCAGGAACGGTTCAATCCCGTCGGCATGATCGATCTGGCGACGCTGACCGGGGCAATCATCATCGGGCTGGGCCATGAAAACGCCGGTGTGTTTTCCAACAACGACAGGCTGTGCAACGATTTCCTGAAGGCCGCGAAGGCCGAGGACGAGGGCGCATGGCGGATGCCGCTTTCGCCCGCCTATGACAAGCTGCTGAAATCGCGTGTGGCCGATATGAAGAACTCCTGCGGACGTCCGGCGGGGTCCTCGACGGCCGGGCAGTTTCTGCAACGCTTTGTCAAAAAGGATACCCCGTGGATCCATCTGGACATTGCCGGTGTGGCCTTGCTGAAAGAGGATAGCACGCTAGCCCCGAAAGGAGCGACCGGCTGGGGGGTGCGGGCGCTCGACCGGCTGATCCGCGATACGATCGAGGGCTGATCGTGGCCGAAGTCCTGTTTTACCACCTGACCCGCACGCCGCTGGAACGCACTTTGCCGGAGTTGCTGGAAAAGTCGTTGCAGCGGGGCTGGCGGGCGATGGTAAAGGGGGGCGATGCCGACAGGCTGGCGTTTCTGGATGAAAAACTCTGGACCTATCGCGACGATTCCTTTCTGCCGCACGGGACGGAAAACGGCGCGATGCAGCCGGTTTTCCTGACTTGCGGCGACGAGGTGCCGAATGCTGCCGAAATCGTCTTTCTCGTGGACGGCGCGGAGATGCCGCCCGACAGCATGTCGGCATTCGAACGGGTGTGCCTGCTGTTCGACGGTAACGACCCCGCGGCGGTCGAGGCGGCGCGGGGGGTGTGGAAGGTCGTGACCGCTGCCGGCCTTCCCGCGAAATACTGGGCGCAGGAAGACGGTGGCTGGAAACAGAAAGCCGCAAGCGGTTAGTGCGAGAGCAGAACCGGCACTTTTGCCTTTTTCAGAACCGTGTTGGTGACACCGCCGAACAGGTCCTCGGCCAGCTTGGAATGCTCGTATGCCCCCATGACCAGAATGCCGGAACCGGTTTCGTCTACCGCATCCAGAATGGCGGCTGCAATGCCGCCTTTGCCGCGCGGTTTCTGCATGGCTCTGGCCGGAATATTGTGGCGCTGCAAATGGGTCATGATCGGTTTCAGCACGTCGTCGTAGTCTTCATCATGACCGACGGTCAGCACGGTGACCTCGGATTTCGATTCCAGAATTTTCATCGCGTCCGACATGGCCCGCGCGGCCGCCCGGCGGTTGTCCCAGGCCAGCAAGGCGCGGTCCGACAGTTCCTCGGTCCGGTAGTCTTCCGGCACCACCAGAACCGGGCGACCGGAGTTGCGGGTGATGATGTCCGGATGGATTTCCATATGCTGATACTGGCTGTCGCTATCGTTTGCACCCATGATGACGATGTCGTAGGTGCGGGCGACCTCCATAAGTTTTTCGTCAGCCTCGCCGAATACATCCAGATAATGCACCTTGTCGCTTTCCAGATCGGTGGTTGCTGTCTCGAAAGCCTTGCGGACCTTGGCGCGATGCTCCCGGTCGGCTTCCTCCAGCTGTTCCATGGCGCTTTGCGGCAGGTGGCTGCCGTAGGAATACAGGACCGTCGGCAATCCGTGGGTGAGGATACCGGTCAGGTGGGCGTCGTATTTCCGCGCCATCAGCATCCCGACATTGAGCGCACATTCCGCGCCTCTGGTCCCGTTATAGGCCACCAGAATATTCTTGATAGACATGGCATTCCCCTTGTTGCTGCGTTGGTCAAACCCTAGGGGAAAACCGGCCAAACCGCCTTGATTCAGATCATGGGCCTATCGTTGCAGTTGCAACCGGTCGCCGACGATCTCGAATCGCTGGAACCGGCGCAGGTAGGACATCCCGAGAAGGGACATATCCATTTCGCTCCCGTTGACCGAGGCCGGCACATCCGTATCGACGAAACCGGCAAACTCCAGCGTGTTGATTGTCACTCCGGCGGTGCGCACAACACCGTTCGCGGTGCGGGCGCGCCCGATGTAGCGCAGCGCATCGGGGTCCAGACCGGCCTTTACGGCATCCCGCGGCGCCAGAACGATATCGCTGGCACCGGTGTCGATCACGAAGGTAATCTTTTCGCCGTTCACCCGCAGGTCGGCATAGAAATGTCCGTCCAGCGCGCGCGGAATAGCGATGGTGTCACCCGAGATCATCACCCCTTCGCGCGGAAACAGTTGCTGGCGGATGGTGTCGCGGAAGCCATAGGCGACCAGCGCGGCCATGAAAATCAGCAGCCAGATCAGCGCCGCCTGCAACATGGAGCCGAGGCGCCCGCGATAGGCCACCAGAACATAGGACCCCGCAGCGATACCGATCAGGGAAAGATAGACGATCTGGGCCGCGTTTTCGTTCATTCTACAGCCCGAACAACCCGTAGTCCCGCAGCCCGTCCAGCACGAATTGCACCGAAAGCGCCGCAAGAAACATGCCCATCAGGCGGGTTACAAGGTTGATGCCGGTATGGCCCAGCGCCCGTTCCATCGCACCGGCGGTCAGGAAAAACAGGAAAACGATCAACAGCACCGACAGCATGACCGCATATACCGCGATCTGCGCCGTGATGTTGCCGGAATACTGCCCCATCAGCAGGATCATCGAGGTCATCGCTCCCGGTCCGGCAATCAGCGGCATGGCAAGCGGAAAGATGGCAGGGTCGGCGCTGTCATCCTCGTCCGCGGTTTTCTCGCGCCTTGGTGTGCGTTTCTCGAACAGCATTTCGATAGCGGTCAGGAACAGCAGCAACCCCCCGGAAATACGGAAGGCCGGCATGCCGATACCGATCTTGGTCAGCAGCCACTCGCCGAACAGACCGAATACCGTCAGGATGGCCATGCCGGTCAGCACGGCGCGCACGGC
>JALSHL010000293.1 GCA_026982255.1 Paracoccaceae bacterium
ATAATCATGTGCGGCGCGTCAATGGTGGCAATCAGCAGCGACAGGCGCGCCTTCTGCCCGCCGGACAGGCGTCCGACTTTCGTTTCCACCACATCGGCCGACAATCCGCCCGCCGCCAGCCGCGCACGGATTTTGCCGGGGGGGGCCTCGGGGCGCAGGCGCTGGATGTGCTGGATCGGGGTTTCGTCCAGTTCCAGCTCGTCCACCTGATGCTGGGCAAAGAACCCGACCCGCAGTTTGGAGCTGGCATGTTTGATGCCGGACATAACCTGCAACCGGTCGGCAATCAGTTTGGCAAAGGTCGACTTTCCCTGACCGTTGGCCCCGAGCAGCGCGATGCGGTCGTCCTGGTCTATACGCAGGTCCAGATTGCGCAGGATGGCCTTGCCGTCATACCCGACCGAGGCGTTTTCCAGCCGGATGATCGGCGGAGAGAGTTCCTCGGGTTCGGGGAAGTTGAACGGCGAGACGTGGTCACCGACAATCGGCGCCAGCGTGCCCATTTTCTCCAGCGCCTTGATCCGGCTTTGCGCCTGCTTGGCCTTGGATGCCTTGTAACGGAACCGGTCGATATAGGACTGCATATGCTCGCGCTGCGCATCCTGCTTTTTCTTCTGCGCCACCAGCTGTTCCAGCTTGGCACGGCGCGTATTTTCAAACGTGTCGTAATTGCCGGTGTAGAGCGTCAGTTTCTGCTGGTCCAGATGCAGGATAGAGGTGACCGAGCGGTTCAGCAGCGCCTTGTCGTGGCTGACGATCAGCACCGTATAGGGATAGCGGACCAGATAGTTTTCCAGCCAGATCGCCCCCTCCAGGTCAAGATAGTTCGTCGGCTCGTCCAGCAACAGAAAATCGGGCTGCGAGAACAGCACCGCCGCCAGCGCCACGCGCATCCGCCAACCGCCGGAATAGTCGGAACAGGGGCGCAGTTGTGCCTCGGCGTTGAAACCCAGACCGTGCAGGATGCTGGCAGCGCGGGCCTCGGCCGAATAGGCGTCGATGTCGGCGAGGCGCGTGTGGATGTCGGCAATGCGCCCCGGATCGGTGGCGGTTTCGGCCTCGGCCAGCAGGTCCGTGCGTTCGACATCGGCGGCCAGCACCGTGTCGATCAGGGTTTCGGGACCGGAAGGGACTTCTTGCGAAACGCCGCCGATGCGGGCGCCGCGCGGGATTTCGATTTCGCCCTCGTCTAGGGTCCATTCGCCGCGGATCAGGCGGAACAGGGTGGTCTTGCCCGCACCGTTGCGCCCGACGATTCCGACCTTGTGGCCCGACGGAATGGTAACCGACGAACTGTCGATCAGTTTGCGTCCTTCAAGGGTAAAGGAAATGTTTCTGAGTGCCAGCATGGGCGCGCTTGTGCCTTAGGGGAGGGGGGCTGTCAATCGCTTGCGGAATTCCTGTCTTTGCACTTGCGAATGATTTGCAAAAGCAATATCTAGCATCCAAACGATACAGGAATCACCATGTTTACCCGTCACGAAAAAGGTCTGATGCCCTCGCTGCCCGAGGTCCACCGCTCGGTGCCTGTGCGTTCGGGCAAATTCTGGCGCCGGCTCGGGGGTTTCCTCGGTCCGGGGTATCTAGTGGCTGTGGGGTATATGGACCCGGGCAACTGGGCAACCTCGATCGCCGGAGGATCGGCCTTCGGCTATACGTTGCTGTCAATCGTGTTGCTGTCGAATTTCATGGCCATCATCCTGCAGGCGCTTTCGTTGCGTCTCGGCATTGCCAGCGGGCGGGATCTGGCGCAGGCCTGTGCGGATACCTATGGCAACTGGACCCGCTGGTTCCTGTGGATCATGGCCGAGGCCGCCATTATCGCCACCGATCTGGCCGAGGTGATCGGCACCGCCATCGGCCTCAATCTGCTGTTCGGCCTGCCGATGGAAATCGGCGTCATCCTGACCCTCGCGGATGTCGGCCTTATCTTCTGGTTACAAAGCAAGGGCTTCCGCAAAGTCGAGGCGGTAATTGTCGCCCTCACACTGGTCATTGCTGCCTGTTTCATCTTCCAGATTGCCTATGCCGACCCGGTATGGGGAGAGGTCCTCTCGGGTTTCATCCCGCAACGTGATATCCTGTCTAGCCCGCAGATGCTCTATCTGGCGCTGGGAATCATCGGTGCGACGGTGATGCCGCATAACCTCTATCTGCACTCCGCAATCATCCAGACGCGGGACTACGGCAGCAGCGAGGCCGAAAAGCGCAACGCCATCACGATGGGAACTATCGACTCGACGGTCGCCCTGATGTTCGCGCTGTTTATCAACGGGGCCATTCTGGTGCTGGCTGCTGCTGCGTTTAATGCTACGGGCCGCACCGAAGTGGCGGAAATACAGGATGCCTATAAGCTGCTCTCGCCGATCCTGGGAGTCGGGATTGCCTCGACCCTGTTTGCGGTGGCTCTGCTGGCATCCGGCCTGAACTCGACAGTGACCGCTACGCTGGCCGGACAGATCGTCATGGAAGGGTTCATCCATTTCCGTATGCCCGCATGGGTGCGCCGGCTGGTGACGCGCGGCATTGCCGTGGTGCCTGCCGTGGTTGCGGTATTCATTTACGGCGACAGCGGCACGGCGAAACTGCTGGTGATGTCGCAAGTCGTCCTCAGCCTCCAATTGCCG
>JALSHL010000294.1 GCA_026982255.1 Paracoccaceae bacterium
CCACCTCGGCCAGGGCTTTGGCGGCCTGTGCGATATGCGGGGCGCGGGCCATGACGGCAGCGTGCAGGTCGGCGAAGACCTCCTGTTCCAGCGCCAGCGCCCGCCCGCCGGCGTTCAGGATTTTGGTCTCCATTTCCGACAGCGGCACGGTGGTAAAGCGCACCTGGTTGGCGGTGGTCTGGCGGTGGATGAAGGTTTCCGACAGCGGCGGGTTCAGCATCTTTCCGGCATGGCCCGCTGGGGTTTCGACGAAATAGCCCAGCACGTTGTTGTGCTTGATTTTCAGGGCGGAAATGCCGGTCAGTTCCTGATATTCGGCCTGCATGGCGGCGATGACGCTGCGCCCCTCGTCCCGCAGTTTGCGGGATTCGTCGAGGTCGGGATTGAAGCCTTCGGCCACGAAACCGCCGTCGCGGGCCAGCAGGGGCGGTTCGGCGATCAGGGCGTTTTCCAGCAGGGCGACCAGATCGTCGTGGCCCTGTAGGTCCTGCGTTGCGTTTTGCAGCAGCTCCGGCAGGGTGGCGGGGTCGAGGGTTTCGGCCAGCGCCGTTGCCTGCGCCAGCCCGTCGCGCAGCGCCGCGAGGTCGCGCGGGCCGCCGCGTTCCAGTGACAGGCGCGAGAGGGCACGCTCCATGTCCGGCGCTTTGCGCAGGGCCTCGCGCACCGTTTCGGCCAGCGCGCGGTTTGCGGTGAAATGTTCCACCGCGTCATGGCGTGCGGCGATGGTTTCAAGGTCGGTCGAGGGGCTGGTGAGGCGCACGCCGAGCAGCCGCGCACCGCCGCCGGTCACCGTGCGGTCGATGGTCGAGAGCAGCGAGCCGGCGCGTTCGCCCGACAGGGTGCGGGTCAGTTCGAGGTTGCGGCGCGTGGCGGCGTCGATTTGCACCGTGCCGCCGGAGTTTTCGCGCACCGGCGGGCGCAGCAACGGCAGCTTGCCGCGTTGCGTCAGGTCCAGGTAATCGACAATCGCCCCCATGGCGGCGACCTCGGCACGGGAAAAATTGCCGAAAGCGTCGAGGGATTTGACCTTGAACAGCTCTTTCAGCCGTCCCTCGGCCGCGGTTGAATCGAAACTGGCGGGGGCGAGCGGGGTAAGGGTGGCGCCCGATTCCTCCACCGTTTCGCGCAAGGCTTCGGACCGGCTGTCGGAGGTCAGGACCTCTTGCGGGGACAGGCGCGCGAGGGTCGGGGCGAGGGTGACGCGCGAAAGCGGTGCAACGTGGAAATCGCCGGTCGAGACATCGACCCATGCGATTGCCATGTCGTCACGCACACTGGACACAGCGGCAAGGAAATTGTGGCTGCGGGCATCGAGCAGCGAATCCTCGGTCAACGTGCCGGGGGTGACGAGGCGCACAACGTCGCGTTTGACCACGGCCTTGTAGCCGCGCTTTTTCGCCTCGGCGGGATTTTCCATCTGCTCGGTCACGGCGACGCGGAAGCCCTTGCGGATCAGGGTTAGCAGATAGCCCTCGGCCGCGTGGTGCGGGACGCCGCACATGGCGATGTCCTTGCCCAGATGCTTGCCGCGCTTGGTCAACGCGATGTCGAGCGCCTCGGCCGCGGCGACGGCATCGTCGAAGAACATCTCGTAGAAATCGCCCATGCGATAGAACAGCAGCGCATCGGGATACCGGGATTTGATCTCCAGATATTGCGCCATCATCGGCGTGACAGTGCTGTCTTTTGCGGCCATTGCGGGGCGGTCCTTTTGCATCGGGTTGCGAATTTCTAGCACGCGACCCGTCAGGGGGAAACCGCCTTTACAGGGGTTGAAATGCGGTTATCATAAAGTTACTTTAGAACGCTTCTAAAACGAGGATTTACCGATGTTGCAAGCCCTGTCCAGCCGCCGCCATTTCAAGGATCTGACCGAGGAGGAGATCCTCGCGCTCGCGATTTCGTCCGAGGAGGACGACGCGCGTATTTACGCGACCTATGCGCAGGAATTGCGCGATGATTACCCCGCCTCGGCCAGGGCGTTCGACGAGATGGCAGCGGAAGAAAACGAACACCGGCGGATGCTGATCGAGGCGTTCAAGGCCCGTTTTGGTGACGTGATCCCGCTGATCCGGCGCGAACATGTGGCCGGATATTACGACCGCCGCCCCGTCTGGCTGGTGAAAAACCTCGGGCTGGAGCGGTTGCGGGAAGAGGCGCGCAAGATGGAACAGGACGCGCAGCGGTTCTATCTGGCCGCGGCGCAGCGGACGACCGATGCGGCGACGCGCAAGCTGCTCGGCGATCTGGCCGAGGCCGAGGGCAGGCACGAGGAAGCCGCCGCCGAGATGATCGAGGGGCTGGAGGTGGACGAGGGCGCGATCGAAAAGGGCGCGGCGCACCGGCAGTTTGTGCTGACATGGGTGCAGCCCGGTCTGGCGGGGCTGATGGACGGCTCGGTCTCGACGCTGGCGCCGATTTTCGCCACGGCCTTTGCCACGCAGGACCCGTGGACGACGTTTCAGGTGGGGCTGGCGGCCTCTGTCGGGGCGGGGATTTCCATGGGCTTTACCGAGGCGGCGCATGACGACGGGGTGATCTCGGGGCGCGGCTCGCCCGTCAAGCGGGGGATTGCCTCGGGCGTGATGACGCTGCTTGGCGGGCTGGGGCATGCGCTGCCCTATCTGATCACCGATTTCTGGACCGCGACGATTATCGCCTTCATCGTGGTGTTTTTCGAACTGTGGGCCATTGCGTGGATCCAGAAGAAATATATGGAGACACCGTTCGGCCGTGCCATTTTCCAGGTGGTTCTGGGCGGATCGCTGGTGCTGGCAGCAGGGATTTTGATCGGCGGGGGGTAACTGTATACAAACGGTTGTGGTCCGCTTTCCCCCGGCGTAAAGTTTGCGTTCGATTGCAGCAGAAAGCGTGAAACATGTCCGAGAATACCTCAGAAAACACCAAAGTCACCGACGACGAGGCGCTGGCCTATCACCTTGAACCGACGCCGGGGAAGATCGAGGTCATTGCCTCCACCCCCATGGCGACGCAGCGGGATCTGTCGCTGGCCTATTCGCCCGGTGTGGCCGCGCCGGTCGAGGCGATCGCGGGAAACCCCGAGCTGGCCTATGACTATACCGCCAAGGGCAATATGGTGGCGGTGATTTCCAACGGTTCGGCCATTCTGGGGATGGGCAATCTGGGGGCGCTGGCCTCGAAACCGGTGATGGAGGGCAAGGCGGTGCTGTTCAAACGCTTCGCCGATGTCAACGCCATCGACATAGAGCTGGACACCGAGGACCCCGAGGCGATCATCAACGCGGTGTCGATCATGGGGCCGACCTTCGGCGGTATCAATCTGGAGGACATCAAGGCGCCCGAGTGTTTCATCATCGAGCAGCGGCTCAAGGAAATGATGGACATTCCGGTTTTCCACGACGACCAGCACGGCACGGCGGTGATTTGTGCGGCGGGGCTGATCAATGCGCTGCATATTTCCGGCAAGAAGATCGAGGACTGCCGGATCGTGCTGAACGGGGCCGGTGCGGCGGGGATTGCCTGTATCGAGCTGTTGAAATCCATGGGGGCGAAGCATGACAACTGCATCGTTTGCGACACCAAGGGCGTGATCTATCAGGGCCGGACCGAGGGTATGAACCAGTGGAAATCGGCCCATGCCGCCAACACCGACCTGCGCACGCTGGAAGAGGCGATGGAAGGGGCGGATGTGTTCCTCGGCGTGTCGGCCAAGGGGGCTGTGACGGCGGAGATGGTGGCGAGCATGGCTGCCGATCCGGTGATTTTCGCCATGGCCAACCCCGATCCGGAAATCACACCGGAGGAGGCCAAGGCCGTGCGGGACGATGTGATTGTCGCCACGGGGCGTTCGGATTATCCCAATCAGGTGAACAACGTGCTGGGCTTCCCCTATCTGTTCCGCGGGGCGCTCGATATCCATGCGCGGGCCATCAACGACGAGATGAAAATCGCCTGTGCCGAGGCGCTGGCCGCGCTGGCGCGCGAGGATGTGCCGGACGAGGTGGCGCTGGCCTATGGCACCAAGCTGACTTTCGGGCGGGACTATATCATTCCTACGCCGTTCGACCCGCGCCTGATCTATGTGATCCCGCCGGCCGTGGCGCGCGCGGGTATGGATACCGGTGTGGCACGGCGGCCGATTATCGACATGGATGCCTATGAAGAGGCGCTGAAGGAGCGGCTGGACCCGACGGCCTCCATCCTGCGGTCGCTGCATGCGCGGGCCAGACAGGAACAGGCGCGGATTGTCTTTGCCGAGGGCGA
Organism: Paracoccaceae bacterium; assembly: GCA_026982255.1. Lineage (GTDB taxonomy): Bacteria > Pseudomonadota > Alphaproteobacteria > Rhodobacterales > Rhodobacteraceae > NORP23. The sequence goes on from JALSHL010000294.1 coordinate 4,246, forward strand.
CGATGCCCGCGTGGTGCGCGCGGCGGTGGCCTATAAGCGCTCGGGTCTGGGCGAGCCGGTCGTAGTCGGGCGGCGCGACGAGATCAAGCAGTTCCTGACCGAGGCCGGCATGCCGGAGGCCTTCGACGAGATCGAGATCATCAACGCCGCTATGGTCGACAACCTGAAGGAATACGAGGATTTCCTGTATAAACGCCTGCAACGCAAGGGTTTCGACCAGCGTGATTGCCATGTGCTGGCCAGCCGTGACCGACATGTGTTCTCGGCCCTGATGCTGGCGCACGGGGATGTGGACGGCATGGTGACGGGGGCGACGCGCAAGTCGGCGCAGGTGCTGTCGCTGATCAACCATGTTTTCGATGCCGGACCGGGGGACGGTGCCGTGGGCGTGACGGCGGTGCTGAACCGTGGCCGTATGGTGCTGGTGGCCGACACATTGGTGCATGAATGGCCCGAGGCCGAGGATCTGGCCGATATTGCCGAGCGCGCGGCGGTGGTGGCCCGCTCGCTGGGGCTGGAACCGCGGGTGGCTTTTGCCAGTTTCTCCAACTTCGGCTATCCGGTTTCGGAACGTGCCGAGAAGATGGAAAAGGCGGCCGAGGTGCTGGACAAGCGCGGCGTCGATTTCGAATATGACGGCGAGATGACCGTGGATGTGGCGCTGAATATGGACGTGATGAAGCAGTATCCGTTTTGCCGCCTGACCGGTCCCGCGAATATTCTGGTGGTGCCGGCGCGGCATTCGGCCTCGATTTCCGTCAAGATGATGCAGGAGATGGCGGGGGCGACCGTGATCGGCCCGATCCTGAGCGGTATTGATAAAGAGGTGAAAATCTGCGCCACAACCTCGACCGTCAACGATATTCTGAACATGGCGATCATGGCCGCCTGCAAGGTCGGCTGACATGACGGTCTATAACCTCGGTTCGGTCAATATCGACCATGTGTATCGGGTGCCGCATCTGCCGGCGGCGGGGGAAACGCTGTCCTCGACCGCGTTCCATCGCGGGCTGGGCGGCAAGGGTGCGAACCAGTCGATTGCCGTGGCCAAGGCCGGTGGGCGCGTGGTGCATATCGGCGCCATCGGGCCGGAGGGTGGCTGGACGGTCGATATATTGCGCGAGGCAGGGGTGGAGGTGGACCACATCGCCACGCTCGACGTGCCGACGGGCCATGCGATTATCAACGTGGACGACAGGGGCGAAAACGCCATTGTGCTGTTTGCGGGGGCCAATCGGGGGCTGACCGAGGCGATGCTGGAGGCCGCGCTGGCCGATGCGCAGGCGGGTGACTGGCTGTTGTTGCAGAACGAAACCAACCTGGGGCATACGGCGGCGCTGGCGGCGCGGGCCAAAGGGATGAAGGTGGCCTATGCCGCCGCGCCGTTCGATACCTCGGCCGCGGCGGAAATGTTGCCGCTGGTCGATCTGCTGGCCGTGAACGACATCGAGGCGGCGCAACTGGCCGATGCGCTGGATGCAGAGCTGGACGATCTGCCGGTGGCGCAGGCGCTGATCACGCGCGGCGGCGACGGCGCGGTGCTGCGCAGCGGGCGACACAAGGATACGGTGGCGGCGTTCAGGGTGACTCCGGTGGATACCACGGGGGCGGGCGATACGTTTCTGGGCTATTTTCTGGCGGCGCGCGATGCGGGCTGGTCCGCGAAGGATGCGTTGACGCAGGCGGCTGCGGCTGCGGCGATTCAGGTCACGCGCGAGGGGGCGGCCGCGGCCATTCCGTCGGCGGACGAGGTGCTGGCATTTCTGAAGGGCGCCGGATGACTACGCGCATGATTATCGATACGGATCCGGGCATCGACGACGCCATGGCGATCCATTACGCCGCGGCGGATCCAATGATCGAGATCCTTGGCCTGACCACGGTTTTCGGCAATGTCTATGTGGAACAGGCGACGCGCAACGCCCTGCGGTTGCTGGAGATGGCCGGGATCGACGCGCCGGTGGCCGAAGGGGCCGCCGCGCCGCTGGCCATGCCGCTCTCGCCACCCTCGCACCGCGTGCACGGGGACGAGGGTTTCGGCGATATTCCGGCAGCGGTGCCGCGGGGCAAGGCGCTGGACATGAGCGCGGCGGAGTTTCTGGTGCAGACCTGCGCCGATAATCCGGGCGAGGTGGTGATCTGTGCCATCGGCCCGCTCACCAATCTGGCGCTGGCGCTGCGGCTGGATCCGTCGATTGCGCAGACGGTGAAAAAGGTGGTGATCATGGGCGGCGCGGTGGAAACGGCAGGGAATATCACGCCGTTTGCCGAGGCGAACATCTATCACGACCCGCACGCGGCGGCCGAGGTTTTCGCCGCCGGCTGGCCGGTGGTTCTGGTCGGGCTGGACGTGACGCACGAGATTCTGTGTCCGGCGGCGGATTTTGACACAATCCGTGAAAACGCGCCGCGCCTTGGCGGTTTTATCAAGGATATCAGCGAATTTTACCTGCGTTTCTATGAAAGTGTCGGTAAATTCGACGGCTGTTCCCTGCACGATCCGGCAGCGGTGATCGCGGCGGCGCATCCGCAGTATTTCACGACGAAACCCGTCCCGTTGACCGTCGTTACTTCGGGCGAGGCGCAGGGACAGACGGTGGCGGCACCGGCAGCGCGTAGTCCGGCGGTGGATGTCTGTCTGGGGGTCGAGGCGGCGGCGGTAAAAGAACTGTTTATCAATCAATTCAAATTGCTGGATTAAAACGGGCGCCGGTTACCACTTGGTAACACTTGGCCCCTAAACCCGAATGGAGATCTTATTCGGGAGAATCCACGAATGTTCCCTGCGCGAATTGCGGGTTTTCTGTTGCTTTGGCCGTTTGCCGCATGGGCGGGAACGGATGATGCCGCCCTGTGCGAGGTTGCAGCGACGCGGGCGGCGCAGGCGGCAAACATGCCGGTCGATGTGATGCGGGCGCTGACGCTGGTGGAAACGGGACGCAGCCGTGGCGGGGCGTTCCGGCCATGGCCCTGGACGATCAATCTGGAGGGTAAGGGCTACTGGTTCGACACACGGGCCGAGGCCGAGGCCTTCGCACGCGAGAGTCTGGCCGCTGGCGCGCGCAGTTTCGATGTCGGCTGTTTCCAGATCAACTATCGCTGGCACGGGGAGGCCTTTGCCTCGGTGGAGCAGATGTTCGGGCCGCAGGAAAACGCCGCCTATGCCGCGCGGTTCATGGGCGAGCTGTATGCCGAGGGCGGCACATGGGAATGGGCGGTCGGGGCATATCATTCGCGCACCGAAACGCTGGCGGAACGCTATCGCGCACGCTTTGTGCGGATACGCGAGGGACTGGACGCTGTGGCCGATTTGCCGGTGGTCGTGGCGTCAACCGATGTTACGCAAGTCGCGAAGCTGTCCACATGGAACCCGTTTGCGCGCAGCGACGGGCCGGTGGCGCTGGCAAAAAACGGTAGCCTCGCGGGCGGGCTGGTGTCCGGTGGCGGTGGTTCGTTACTGCGGCAGGCGACGGGGGCGTTGTTCTAGATGCTGAAGAATTTTCACATCGCGACGCTGTTCCAGCCGACCGTGCTGCTGGCGCTGGCGTTAATGGCGGTGATCGTGATGATGATCCTGCCGATGCCGGCGTGGATTCTGGATATGGGGCTGTCGGTGAGCTTCGGCCTCGCCATCCTGATATTCACCATTACGCTGTTTATCGAACGGCCGCTGGATTTCTCGTCCTTTCCGACGATCCTGCTGGCCAGCCTGATGCTGCGGCTGTCGCTGAATGTCTCGTCCACCAAGCTGATCATCGGCGAGGGGCATAACGGGCCGGATGCAGCAGGGGATGTGATCTATGGCTTTGCCCGGTTCATCATGGGCGGCTCGGTGTTCATGGGGCTGGTGGTGTTCGGGGTGCTGATGATCGTGAATTTCATCGTCATCACCAAGGGCGCGGGCCGTATGGCCGAGGTCGGCGCGCGCTTTGCGCTGGACGGGATGCCGGGCAAGCAACTGGCGATCGACAGTGATATGGCGGCGGGGGTGATCGGCCATGCCGAGGCCAAGGAGCGCCGCAAGGTCGAGCAGGAGGAAACCACGTTTTTCGGCTCGCTCGACGGGGCGTCGAAGTTTGTGAAGGGCGACGCGGTGGCGGGGCTGCTGATTACGATGCTCAATCTGGTGATGGGGCTGGCGATCGGGCTGTTCATCCACGGGATGCCGATCGGCAAGGCGTTCGAGACCTATGCGATTCTGACCGTCGGCGACGGGCTGGTCAGCCAGATTCCCTCGGTGATTATTTCCATCGCCACGGCGTTGCTACTGTCCAAGGGCGGGGCGCACGGGTCCACGGACAAGGCTTTGCTGGGGCAGATGGGGCGTTATCCGGCGGCGCTGGCGACAGTGGCGGCGCTGATGGCGCTGTTTGCCCT
>JALSHL010000295.1 GCA_026982255.1 Paracoccaceae bacterium
CTGCAAGGCGGTAACCGACTCGTGGCACCATCGCCCGCTTTACTGGCTGTTCGAGGTTCTGTCCGATTACGGCAACAGTGTTTGGCGGCCGTTTTTGGGGCTGGTAGCATTATTGGTCATTGGCGGTTTAGTCCGCTATTTTGTTCCCGTGGTGGACGATGGTATTCCAAACGGGCTGGGCCGTGCCTTTGGCTGGAGCTTCGCCAACCTGTTCCCCTTCTTCGGTTTTCGGAACCTGTATTTTGGTTCTGGTGAATATAGCGGATGGCTGGCTTGTGTAAGCGGCCTGCAAACTGTCTTCGGGTTTGTCCTGCTGTTCCTGCTCGGACTCGGCCTGCGCAACCGGTTCCGCTTGCGCTAGCGCCGTTGCAGGCATAAAGAATTCCCCCATGAGAATTCTGTTTCTAGGCGACGTGGTCGGGCGCACCGGCCGCAAGGCGATAGCCGGACATCTGGCGCGGTTGCGCGCGGAGTGGCGGCTCGATTTTGTCATCGTGAATGCGGAAAACGCCACGGGGGGCATGGGGCTGAACCGCGGCCACGCGCAACTGCTGCTGGATGCGGGGGCCGATGTGCTGACCCTTGGCGACCATGCTTTCGACCAGCGTGACATGCTGACCGTGATCGGGCAGGAAAACCGCATCATCCGCCCGATCAACTACGCCCCCAACGCCCCCGGCGTCGGCGCGCGCATGTTCACGGCGCAGAACGGGCAAAAGGTTTTCGTGGCGCAGGCGCTGGGGCAGGTGTTCATGAAACGCCCCTTCGCCGATCCGTTCTCGGCCCTCGATACCGCGCTGAAAAACGCCCCCCTCGGCGGGCTGGCCGATGCCGTGGTGGTCGATTTCCATGCCGAGGCAACCTCGGAAAAGGTCGCCATGGGCCACTGGCTCGACGGGCGCGCCTCGCTGGTGGTCGGCACGCATACCCATGTGCCGACGGCGGATACGCAGATACTGGCCAAAGGCACGGCCTTCCAGGGCGATGCGGGCATGTGCGGCGACTATGACAGCGTGATCGGCATGGACAAGGTGGAGCCGCTGCGCCGTTTCGTCACCGGCATGTCCAAGGGCCGTTTCACCCCGGCCGAGGGGGAGGCGACCCTCTCCGGTGTTTTTGTGGAAACCGGCCGCGACGGGCGCGCCGTTTCCGTCAAACCCGTCCGCATCGGCGGGCGTTTGGCACAGGCGGGGCCGGAGTGAGGAAACACGCCCCGATGTATCTGGTCCTGCTGCTGATGGGGGCCACATGGGGCATCACGCCGGTCCTGATGAAAATCGCGGTGAACGGCGGGCATAAACCCCTCGGCATCATCTTCTGGTCGGCGGTGATCGGCTTTGTCCTCTCGGCCTTCGCCACCGCTGCACGGGGCAAACCCCTGTTCGGCGGGCGTCGCCACATCGGGCTTTACCTTGGTATTGCCCTGCTGGGCGCGGTGCTGCCCAACTATTTCTCTTACGTCGGCGTCACCCACCTGCCGGCCGGTATCATGTCCATCATCATCGCCCTTGTCCCGATGTTCGCCATGCCCGTCGCGCTGGCGCTGGGGTTCGAGAAATTCTCCACCGTCCGCCTGTTCGGCGCGCTTTGCGGTCTCGGGGCGATTTTCCTGATCGCGGGGCCGGAGGCCAGCCTGCCGGACCCTGACAAGGCCATCTATGTTTTCATCGCCATGCTCGCCCCGCTGTTTTACGGCAGCGAGGGCAATTTCCTGCTCCGGTTCGGTGCCCGCGGCCTCGATCCTCTGCAAATCCTGCTGGGCGCCTCGCTGGTCTCGGCCATCCTGACCCTGCCCGCGGCGCTGGCCACGGGGCAGTTCGTCAACCCGCTGGTGCCGTGGGGCGCGCCGGAATGGGCCATTGTCGGCACCGCCGTTATCAGCTGGGGCACCTATGTCACCTATATCTGGGTGATCGGCAGGGCAGGGCCGGTGTTTGCCTCGCAGGTTGCCTATACGGTCACCGGCTGGGGGGTGGTCTGGGCCATGCTGCTGCTGGGCGAGCGCTATTCGCTCTGGGTCTGGGCGGCTTTCGCGCTGATCCTGTTCGGTATACTGTTGGTGCAACCGCGCGAATCCGAACAGGAGGGGTAATGCCCGAATTCCTGACCACCGACCCGATGCCCGCCGTCATCAGCCTCGCCGTTGTCGCCGTCATGTTCGTGCTGTTCATCCGCGAGACCTACCCGACCGAAGTCGTCGCCCTTGGCGGGGTTGCCACCCTGCTGGTCACCGGCGCCCTGCCGGTGGACGCCCTGCAACAGGCCTTTGCCAACCCCGCTCCCTGGACAATCGCCGCCATGTTCGTGCTGTCCGGGGGGCTGGTGCGCACCGGTGCGCTCAACGCGCTGACCACCGTTGTGGCCCGCCACGCCGACGCCCGCCCGAAAACCGTGCTGGCGGCGCTGGCGGGGTTCACCTTGCTGGCCTCGGCCTTCATGAACAACACGCCGGTTGTCGTGATGATGATCCCCGTGGCCGTCGGACTGGCCGGCAAGATGGGGATTGCCACCTCGAAGCTGCTGATCCCGTTGTCCTACACCGCCATCCTCGGCGGTATGCTGACCCTGATCGGCACCTCGACCAACCTGCTGGTGGACGGGGTTGCAACAGCCGGGGGGCTGAAACCGTTCTCGCTGTTCGAGGTCACACCGTTGGCCGTGATCCTCGTCGCTTTCGGCATGGTCTATATCCGCGTGACCGGCGGGCGTCTGCTGCCGGAGCGTGCCTCTATGTCCGACCTGCTCGGCGTTCGCAAACAGATGAAATTCTTTACCGAGGTCGCGGTCCCCGACGGCTCTCCCCTGATTGGAGAGAGGGTCGGTGATGTCACCGTGTTCAAGCGGCAGGGCATGCGACTGATCGACGTGTTGCGCGGCGATGAATCCCTGCGCCGCGCCCTGCCGGATGTCACCCTGCAGGCCGGTGACCGTGTGGTCCTGCGCACCGGTGTTGACGAACTGCTGGGCCTGAAAGAGGACAGCACCGTCGAACTGGTGGACCAGTTGTCAAAACGCAAGACCACCACGGTCGAGGCGCTGATCTCGCCGGATTGCCGCCTTGTCGGCCACTCCCTCGGCAGTCTGCGCCTGCGTCGCCGCTACGGGGTTTATCCGCTGGCCGTGCATCGCCGGAACCGGAATATCGGGCGGCAACTGGACGATATCGTCGTGCGCGTCGGTGACACCCTTCTGCTGGAGGGCGCGCCCGAGGATATCGAACGCCTTGCCCGTGACGAGGGGCTGGTCGATATCGCCACCCCCGCCGCGCGTCCCTATCGCCGCCGCCATGCGCCTGTGGTGCTGTCGGTTCTGGCCGGTGTGGTGATACTGGCGGCGTTGGGTCTCGCGCCGATTTTCCCGCTCGCGGTGATCGGCGTCGCCATTATCCTGCTGACCCGCTGCATCGACGCCGAAGAGGCTTTCGGCTTCGTCGACGGTCGCCTGCTGGTGCTGATCTTCTCCATGCTGGCCATCGGCGCGGCGCTGCAAGGGTCGGGGGCTGTCGAAATGATCGCGCGATCCCTCGCGCCCTGCCTGTCCGGCCTGCCCGCGCCCCTGCTGATCTGGGGCATCTATCTGCTGACCTCGATAATGACCGAGATGATATCCAACAACGCCGTTGCCGTCGTCGTCACCCCCGTCGCCATCGGCCTTGCGCAGGCCATCGGCATAGACCCCCGCCCTCTGGTGGTCGCCGTGATGGTCGCCGCCTCGGCCAGCTTCGCCACCCCGATCGGCTACCAGACCAACACGCTGGTTTACGGCCCGGGTGGCTACAAATTCACCGATTTCATGAAAATCGGTATTCCGCTCAATATTTCCATTGGCATCCTCGCCAGCCTCCTGATACCGGTTTTCTGGCCGCTATGAGTATTTTGTCAAAGAAGAAATTCCATGCAGATTGTTAAAGGCCACTGGCAATTGATCGCGATCACCCTTGCCGTCTTTGTGCTGTGGCAAACGCCGCTGATGTTGCCCCTGAAAATTCTGGTGGTGTTCATGCACGAGCTGAGCCACGCCATCGCCGCATGGATCACCGGCGGAACGGTCGAGAGCATCTCCGTTTCCCCCCGTCAGGGCGGCCTGACCGTGACCCGTGGCGGCAACGGGTTTCTGTTGACCTCTGCCGGTTATATCGGCTCGCTGCTGATCGGGGTATTGCTGTTCACCGCCGCCCTGCGCAGCCGGGCCGACCGGCGGATGATGGCGGCACTGGGCGTCGTGATGCTGGTGGTTACAGGGCTGTATATGCGCGAGCTATTCGCAATGGCTTTCGGTGTTGCCGCCGGTGTGGCGATGCTGGCCAGCGCCCGCTTCCTGTCATCAAGGGTCAACGATCTGACGTTGAGGGTAATCGGACTGACCAGCATGGTTTATGTTCCTTTCGACATCTTCGATGATACCATCGCCCGCTCCGGCGCGGGATCGGACGCCTATGCCATGTCGCAGACCTATGGCGGCCCCGTGATGTTCTGGGGCGGCCTCTGGTTGCTGCTCAGCCTGCTGGTGATCTGGAACAGCCTACGCCGCCTCGGGCGCAACAGCAATATCTGAATGCCCCTTTCCCCCCGCGGCGCGATCCTGTAAAAACGCCCCGAACCACAGGGCGCTCGACATGAAACGCAAAACCATCATCAAACGCTGTGAAGCCGCCGGCCTGCGCATGACCGAGCAGCGGCGCGTTATCGGGCAGGTATTGCAGGACAGCGCCGACCATCCGGATGTGGAGGAGCTTTACGCCCGCGCTTCGGGCATCGACCCGAAGATCAGCCTCGCCACCGTCTACCGCACCGTCAAGCTGTTCGAGGAAACCGGCATACTGGAGCGCCTTGAGTTCGGTGACGGGCGGGCGCGCTACGAGGATGCGGAGCGCGAGCATCACGATCACCTGATTGACATCACCACCGGAGATGTTATCGAGTTCGTCGACCCCGAAATCGAGGCCTTGCAGGAAAAGATCGCCGCAAAGCTGGGATACGAATTGCGCGGGCACAAGCTGGAGCTTTACGGGGTTCCTATTTCGAAAAAGAACAAGGGCTGATCCGGCGTCCCCGCGCCGGTCGGGGCGTGGACGATGGGACAGCACAAATCCGAAAATCTGGTCGGCATTCTGCTGATGCTCGGCGCCATGGCGGCCTTTGCCATCGAGGACATGTTTATCAAACAGCTCTCGCACGGCATGGGCACAGGGCAGATTCTGGTGATCGTCGGGCTGGGCGGCTTTACGGTCTTCGCCACCATCGCCGCGCGCGCCGGCAAGCGGATATTCACCCGCGACCTGCTGGTCCCCGCCGTCATGCTGCGCAATTTCGGCGAGATGGTCGGCACGCTCGGCTATGTGCTGGCGGTGGTGCTGACCCCGATCTCCAGCGCCTCGGCGATTTTGCAGGCGACGCCGCTGGCCGTGGCGCTGGGCGCGGCGCTGTTTCTGGGGCAGGCGGTCGGCTGGCGGCGCTGGCTGGCCATCGCGGTCGGCTTTATCGGCGTGCTGATCATCATCCGCCCGGGGCTGGAGGGCTTCCGCCCCGCCTCGCTGTTTGCCGTGCAGGGGGTCATCGGCCTGTCTATCCGCGATCTGGCGACGCGGGCCATGCCCTCGACCGTTTCCAGCACAGTGCTGTCGGCCTACGGTTTCGGCGTTGTCGTGCCGGTCGGCGCGGTGTTGATGGCCTTCGAGGGCGCCCCCGTCCTGCCCGACGCCACGCAAGGCTGGCAAATCCTCGGGGCGCTGGTTATCGGGCCGCTCGGCTATTACGCCATCGTCGCCGCTATGCGCGTGGGCGAGGTCGCGGTAGTGACCCCGTTCCGCTACATCCGGCTGGTTTTCGCCATGATCATCGGCGTGCTGGTGTTCGGCGAGGTGCTGGATACATGGACCCTGATCGGCGCCGCCATCATCATCGGCTCCGGCCTGTTCACCATCTACCGCGAGCGCGCGGCGGCCAAGGCGCGGCGGGGGCTGTCGCCGGCGGTGCTGTAATTGCCGCAGCGCGGCACAATAGCCCTTTCCTGCCTCGCCCTGCGGGTGTATGACACGCGCGAGCATTGATCCAGAAACCGACAGGATACAGCTATGAGCGCCATTCTCGACATTACCGCCCGCGAAATTCTCGACAGTCGGGGCAACCCGACAATCGAGGTCGATGTAGTTCTCGAAGACGGCGCCATGGGCCGCGCCGCCGTGCCCTCCGGTGCCTCCACCGGCGCACACGAGGCGGTGGAGTTGCGCGACGGCGACCCGAAACGCTACGGCGGCAAGGGGGTTCTGAAGGCGGTCGATGCGGTCAACGGCGAAATCTACGAGGCTCTCGTCGGGCTGGACGCCACGCAGCAGGTCGATATCGACGCGATCCTGATCGATCTGGACGGCACACCGAACAAATCGCGCCTTGGCGCCAATGCCATCCTCGGCGTGTCGCTGGCCGTGGCCCATGCGGCGGCCGATAGTCTGGGGATGCCGCTCTACCGCTACATCGGCGGCACCTCGGCGCGGGTTCTGCCGGTGCCGATGATGAATATCATCAACGGCGGCGAGCACGCCGACAACCCGATCGACATCCAGGAGTTCATGATCATGCCGGTGGCGGCCGACTCCATCGCCGACGCCGTGCGCATGGGCGCCGAGATTTTCCACACCCTGAAAAAGGAACTCTCCGCCGCCGGCTTCAACACCGGTATCGGCGACGAGGGCGGCTTTGCCCCCGCGCTTTCCTCGACCACCGCGGCACTCGATTTCATCATGACCGCAATCGAAAAAGCCGGTTACAAACCCGGCGAGGACGTCTACCTCGCCCTCGATTGTGCCTCCTCCGAATACTACAAGGACGGGGTTTACGACATGAAGGGCGAGGGCAGGAAACTTTCCAGCGCCGAGAATGCCGACTACCTTGCCGCGCTGGTCGATGCCTATCCGATTATCTCCATCGAGGATGGCATGGACGAGGACGACTGGGAGGGCTGGAAACTGCTGACCGAGAAAATCGGCGACCGTTGCCAGCTGGTCGGTGACGACCTGTTTGTCACCAACCCCGAGCGTCTGGCCGATGGCATCGAAAAAGGCGTCGCCAATTCGATCCTGATCAAGGTCAACCAGATCGGCACCCTGACCGAGACCCTGACCGCCGTCGATATGGCGCATCGTGCCGGCTATACCTGCGTCATGTCGCACCGCTCCGGCGAGACCGAGGACGCCACCATTGCCGACCTTGCCGTTGCCACCAACTGCGGCCAGATCAAGACCGGCTCGCTGTCGCGCTCCGACCGTCTGGCCAAATACAACCAGCTGATCCGTATCGAGGAAGAACTGGGCACCAGCGCAATTTTCGCGGGCCGCTCGATCCTGAAACGCTAATTTGGCCTTCCCCCTTCAATTCCTGCCCCCGACCGCCTAGGTTAGGGGCAGGCGGGTGCTGACCTTCTCGTGAGAGGACTACATCCTGGTGGCCTTAAATCTTTGAACGGGAGCTGGCTCTGCGACTGGTCGTGGCCTAACGTATCCGGTGCCCACCTGTATATGCAGGCTCTCAAGGATACAGTTTCCTCCACGGCTGCGACGGGCCCGCCACTTCCTGCGTCGCTTTTGCGCTTGGCGTCCCTGCGTGCCACGCTACAATCGCGCCATGGATATCACCGATCAGAAAAAACAGGCCCGCGCCGAAGGGTTTGCGCGCCGAAAGGCCGCGCACGAGGCCCGTGGCGACGCGGCCGAACGCGCTGCCGAGCATCTGCTGGACTATGTCGAAAGCATCGGCAATCCGGCCAACATCGCCGCCTATATGCCGATCCGCACGGAAATCGACCCGCTGCCCGCCATGCACGCCCTGCACAAACGCGGTCATCGTATCTGTGTGCCGGTGATCATCCGCGTCGGCCTGCCGCTGTCCTTTCGCGAGTGGACCCCCGAAACGGTCATGTATGACGGCCCTTTCGGTGCCGCCATCCCGCGAGAGGGCGACTGGCTGTCCCCCGACCTGCTGGTCGTGCCACTTGTGGCCTTCGACAAACAGGGCTACCGTCTGGGCTACGGCGGCGGCTTCTACGACCGTTCGCTGGAACTGCTCCGCGCGAAACGCCCGATCCATGCGGCGGGCTATGCCTACGCCGGACAACAGGGCAGGGTGCCGGTCGAGGATACCGACCAGCGGCTGGACGCGGTGATTACCGAGAATGGCACGCTGCTGTTCTGAGCACAGGAGGTCACGATGCAAGGCTCGAAAGACGAAAAGGTGCAGGCGTTTCTGGACGATATGCGCACCGTTGACGCCGAAAAGTACCAAATCCTGCAAGACGCGCGCGCCATCGCCTTTGGCGCCGCGCCGGACATCGGGGAACGTTTCATTTATGGCGGCATCATGTTCAGCCGCAATGACGAGGATTTCAGCGGCATTTTCGCCAGCAAGCACCACGCTTCTTTCGAGTTCGGGCAGGGGTATCTTCTGGACGATCCTGACGGCCTACTGGAAGGCGGCGGAAAATACCGCCGCCATCTGAAATTGCGTAGCGTGCAGGACCTGACAGACAAGAACGCCGCCGGTTTTGTAAAACAGGCGGTGCCGGAGACCTAGGGCGTAGACCCATAAACCCCGCACCGCCAGTTA
>JALSHL010000296.1 GCA_026982255.1 Paracoccaceae bacterium
AGGCTCCGCGCGCCTGCATATGCGGGTGCGTGCCGACGGCGTCATAACGCAGGACAGGGGTCACACAGGCATCGGTGCCATCGAAAACCTCGCACCACTCCGCCTGCGTCTTCTTTGCAAAAATACCCGAAAGGAGCGCCACCTGCCGCGGGTATTCCGCCGGATCGTTCTGCGCCCCGTATTCCGCCTGCGAAATCCCCAGCCCGTTTAGCATCGCCGTCAGGAATTGCGGCTCGATCGGGCCGACGGCCATATATTGCCCGTCGGCGGTCCCGTAGCACCGGTAATAGGGCACACCGCCGTCGAGCCAGTTGGCCTCGCGCTCCGGCGTCCAGCGGTTTGCGGCGTGCAAGCCGTGGAAGAACCCCATCAGCGAATTCACCCCATCAACGATGGCGGCGTCGATCACGCGGCCCTTGCCGGTGGTTTTCGCCTCCAGCAGCGCGGCGAGCATTCCCGTGACCAGAAACATCGAGCCGCCACCGAAATCGCCGACCAGATTGAGCGGCGGCATCGGCGGGCGGTCCTTCGGCCCCATGGCATAGAGCGCGCCGGTCAGGGCGATATAGTTGATGTCATGCCCCGCCATGGCCGCATAGGGCCCGTCCTGCCCCCAGCCGGTCATGCGCCCGTAGACCAGTGCCGGATTGCGGGCATGGCAGACCTCCGGCCCCAGACCGAGGCGCTCCATCACCCCCGGGCGGTTACCTTCGATCAGGGCGTCGGCCTGCGCGACGAGATCGAGCGCCAGCGCCACGCCCTCGGGGGATTTCAGGTCGATAACCACGGATTTCTTGCCGCGCCGGTCAACGGTGTGTTCCAGCGCGATAGCGCTGCGTTTCGGGCGGTCGACGACGATGACCTCGGCGCCCATGTCGGACAGGAGCTGCCCCGCATAGGGGCCGGGACCGATGCCCGCGAATTCGATGATCGTGATGCCGTGCAACGGTCCGTTGGTCATGCGCCTCTCCGGTTGTTTCGCCGGAGTCTGGGCAAAAAAAGAGGGGCCGTAAAGCCCCCCTGTATGCCTGTGACGCAACGATCAGTCGTCGCGATGCACCCGTTCCTTGCGCTCGTGGCGTTCCTGCGCCGCAAGGCTGTAGGTGGCGATCGGGCGCGCGTCGAGGCGTTTCAGCGAGATCGGCTCGCCGGTTTCCTCGCAATAGCCGTAGGAGCCGTCCTCGATCCGGCGCAGGGCCGCGTCGATCTTGGCAACCAGCTTGCGCTCGCGGTCGCGGGTGCGCAGTTCCAGCGCGCGGTCGGTTTCCTCGGAGGCGCGGTCGGCCACGTCGGGAATGTTGCGCGTGCCTTCCTGCATGTGTTCGATCGTGTTGCGGGATTCGTCGAGAATATCGGCTTTCCACGCCAGCAGTTTCTGGCGGAAATATTCCCGCTGACGGTCGTTCATGAAGGGTTCGTCCTCGGCCGGATGGTAATCCGCATCCAGTATTGTTTCCGCTTTCATCAAACTTGCTCCCACTTGATAGTCGCGATATGCGCCTCCGATACCGGAGTTTGCGGGGAATGTCACGCCCCGTAATGGTGCCTTGCAGGAAATTGAACCGGTGTTTACCTTCGCGGGCGAATGAATCGCCAGAAAGCGGAGTTTTTATGCATTTTTCCGGAACCGACGACTACGTTGCCACCGATGACCTGAAAGTGGCGGTAAACGCCGCGATTACGCTGGAACGCCCCTTGCTGGTGAAGGGCGAACCGGGGACCGGCAAGACCGAGCTGGCACGCCAGATTGCCGGTGCGCTCGGCGTGCCGATGCTGGAATGGAACATCAAATCCACCACCAAGGCGCAACAGGGGCTGTATGAATACGACGCCGTGTCGCGCCTGCGCGATTCCCAGCTGGGCGATCCGAAGGTCAACGACGTGCGCAACTATATCAAGCAGGGCAAGCTCTGGCAGGCGTTTACCGCCGACGAGCGTGTGGTGCTGCTGATCGACGAGATCGACAAGGCCGATATCGAGTTCCCCAACGACCTGTTGCAGGAGCTGGACAAGATGGAATTCCACGTCTACGAAACCGGCGAGACGGTGAAGGCGAAGGTGCGGCCGATCGTTATCATCACCTCGAACAACGAAAAGGAACTGCCGGATGCGTTCCTGCGCCGCTGTTTCTTCCACTACATCCGCTTTCCCGATGCGGAAACCATGGCGAAGATTGTCGATGTGCATTTCCCGAATATCAAGCAGGACCTGCTGCACGAGGCCCTGACGCAGTTCTACCGTGTGCGCGAGACGCCGGGGCTGAAGAAAAAGCCCTCGACCAGCGAGGTGCTGGACTGGCTGAAGCTGCTGCTGGCCGAGGATCTGGAGGCCGAGGCCTTGCGCGCGGACCCGACAGAGGCCCTGCCGAAGATGCACGGGGCGTTGCTGAAGAACGAGCAGGACGTGCATCTGTTCGAGCGGCTGGCCTTCGCCGCGCGGCGGCAGCGGTGATTGTCCGGCCGCTACAGGCCGCAGACGAACCGCAATGGCGGGCGCTGTGGAAAGGGTATCTCGATTATTACGAAACCGTGTTGCCCGACGAAATCTACCGGTCCTCGTTCGAACGGATGCTGTCCGGCGACGAGCGCGAATTCCGCGGACTGGTGGCGGAACGCGACGGCAGGCTGGTCGGGCTGGTGCATTACCTGTTCCACCGCCATGGCTGGAAGGTTGAAAATGTCTGTTATTTGCAGGACCTTTACACCGCACCGGAGGTGCGCGGACAGGGCGTCGGGCGGGCATTGATCGAGGCGGTCTATGCCGCGGCGGATGCGGCCGGATCACCTTCTGTTTACTGGCTGACGCAGGACTTCAATGCGGCTGGCCGCAGGTTGTATGATCGTGTAGGGCAACTTACACCGTTTATAAAATACACAAGACAGGGGAAAACATGATCGCGTTTATCGGATTTCTGCTCGGGGCCGTGTTCGGCTGGTTCAAGGCCGCGAAGCGCGGCGGCAATACGCCGGACAAGCTGCAATATGCCTTCGGTTTCGGTGTGGCCTTCGGGCTGGTTGCGTTTTTTATCGGTATGTTTGCGGTGAAATTCGGCGTGGCCTAGATGTTCCTGAAATTCTTCACCAACCTGCGGGAGGCCCGTGTGCCGGTCAGCCTGCGCGAGTATCTGGCGTTTCTGGAGGCGATGGATGCCGCGCTGGTGCTCTATGATGTGGAGGGGTTCTATTACCTGTCCCGCGCCATCATGGTGAAGGACGAACGCAATCTGGACAAATTCGACCAGGCGTTCTCGGCCACCTTCAGCGGGCTGGAGAGCATGACCGTGGACGACATCCTGAACGCGGTCGATGTGCCGGAGGACTGGGTCCGCAAACTGGCGGAAAAAACCCTGACGCCCGAGGAAATGGCCGAGGTGGAATCCCTCGGCGGGTTCGATGCGTTGATGGAGACGCTGAAAAAACGCCTCGCGGAGCAGGCGGAGCGGCATCAGGGCGGGTCGAAATGGATCGGCACGGCGGGGACCTCGCCCTTCGGCGCCTATGGCTATAACCCCGAGGGCATCCGCATCGGCCAGCACGAAAGCCGCCATCGCCGCGCGGTCAAGGTCTGGGACCGGCGGGAGTTTCGCAATCTGGATGACTCGGTGGAGCTGGGCACGCGCAACATCAAGGTGGCGCTGAAACGCCTGCGCCGCTGGGCACGCGAGGGTGCGGAGGAGGAGCTGGATCTGGACGGCACCATCCGCGCCACCGCCGAGGCCGGATATATCGACATCAAGACCCGCCCCGAGAAACGCAACAACGTCAAGGTGCTGCTGTTTCTGGATGTGGGCGGCTCGATGGACGACCATGTGGAAATGGTCGAGGAACTGTTTTCCGCTGCCAGATCGGAATTCAAGCATCTGGAGCATTATTATTTCCACAACTGCCTGTATGAGGGCGTGTGGAAGGACAACGCCCGCCGCTGGACCGAGGTGATCCCGACGTGGGATCTGCTGCATACCTACGGGTCCGACTACAAGTGTATTTTCGTCGGGGATGCGGCCATGTCCCCCTACGAGGTCGCCTATCGCGGCGGCGCCAACGAGCATTACAATGACGAGGCCGGCGAGGTCTGGTTGCGCCGCGCGCGCGAACAATGGCCCGACAATATCTGGATCAACCCGACGCCGGAGCAACACTGGCCCTACACCCGTTCCATCGCCATGATCCGCGAGATATTCGAAAACCGCATGTATCCCATGACATTGAAGGGGATCGAGAGCGCCATGAAAGAACTGGGAAGATGAGGGCGACGCTGTCCGGCCTGTGGCGGGAGCATCGCCTGCTGTTGACCGGCTTCGTTCTGGCAACGGTGATCGCGGCACTGCTGGTGCTGCGGCTGACGATGCAAGTGGCCTATTTTTCCACGCACCGGGATACGGAACTGGCCGGCTGGATGCCGGTTGGCTATATTTCCCACTCCTACAACGTCGATGCGGCCCTGCTGGCCGAAGCGATCGGGTTGCCGCCGGATGCGCCCAAACATACATCGCTGGCGGCGGTGGCCGAGATGCAGGGGCGCCCGCTGGAGGCGGTGGAACAGGATATTCTGGATGCGGTGCAGGCTGCGCGGGCGGCGCAATGACCGAGGCGGTGCTTGCGCTTGTGCCGACCTACGGGCTGTGGCTGCTGTTCGGGGTCGGGGTTCTGGCCGCGGCCGGCGCGCCCCTGCCCAGCACGCTGGTGCTGATGGCCATCGGGGCTTTTGTGGCCGAGGGGGATATTGCGCTGGTGCCTGCCTATCTGACCGCGCTGGCGGCGGCGGTGACCGGGGACCAGATCGGCTACCACATCGGGTATTTTACCGGCAACGCGGTGGAGGAACGCCTGTCACGCAAACCGGCGAGGGCGGCGCAGATTGCGCGCTCCAAGGCGCTGATGCAGCGTTGGGGCGGGATGAGCGTATTCCTGTCGCGCTGGCTGTTTGCACCGGTCGGACCGACGATGAACCTGCTGGTCGGGGCGAGCGATATGCGCTGGCTGCGCTTTACGCTCTGGGATCTGGCAGGAGAACTGGTCTGGGTGGCGATCTATCTGGGCATCGGCTATGCTTTCCGCGGCAATATCGAGGCGCTGGCGGGGCTGCTGGGCAATGCAAGCTGGGCGCTGCTGGCGGCGTTGGCGGCGGTTCTGCTCGGCTACCGGCTGGCGGTTGTAATCCGCAGGATGCGGCGCGGGCGGAGTAACGGCTGATGGATACTTTTATGTATCTGATGGATACCTACGGGCTGGTCACGCTGTTTTTCGCGGTGCTGGGCAGCTGCATGGGGCTGCCCTCGCCCTCCACCCCTGCGCTGCTGGTGGTCGGCAGCTATATGGCTATCGGCGATATGTCCCCGTGGCAGGTGCTGCCTGTGGCACTGGCGGGAGCCGTGACGGGAGACCAGATCGGCTACTGGGTCGGGCACTGGGGCGGGCACAAGGTGGAGGCGCGGTTGCGCCGGCGGGAATCGCGGGCGAAAAAGGTCGACCGGGTCAAGGCCTTCATGCTGCGCTATGGCGGGCCGGGGGTGTTTTTCACCCGCTGGCTGCTGTCGCCGCTGGGACCGACGAGCAACTTCCTTTATGGCGCGAGCGATATGCGCTGGCGGTTGTTTACCTTCTGGGGGGTGTTGGGGGAAATGATCTGGGTGCTGATGTATGCCTCGGTCGGCTATGCCTTTGGCGAGAATCTGGATGAAATCACCGCGCTGGCCAGCCGGATGGGCTGGACCCTGACCCTTGTGGCGGCGATATTGATCGGTGCATACATTCTGTTCTTGCGCCGCCGGCGCGCACGCGGCTAGGCTGGTTGTATGAGCAACGCACCTGTTTTCCATATCGACCTGCCGGAATTCCGCGCCGACCCTTATCCGGTGCTGGCGCGGATGCGGGCCGAAGCCTCGATCGTCTTTGTCCCCGAATTCAACCGCACCCTGCTGCTGCGCCGCGACGACATCGCGCGTGCGGAGCCGGATATCGAAGTGTTTTCCTCCGAACAGCCCGAAGGGTTGATGACGGTTCTGATGGGGCACAACATGATGCGCAAGGACGGGATCGCGCACAGCCGCGAGCGCAAGGCGATTTTTCCGACCGTATCGCCGAAAACCGTGCGCGACCACTGGACCCTGCGTTTTCGTGCCGAGGCCAAGGCGATACTGGCCGAACTGCAATCCGCCGGCGGGGGCGACCTGTTCCGGGAATATGCCACACGACTGTCGGCCCGCGCCCTGATCCATATCACCGGCCTGCATTGCGCCAGGTGGCAGGATATCGACCTCTGGTCACAGGCGATGATCGACGGGATTGCCAACTACACCGGCGATCCGGAGGTCGAGGCCCGCTGCCATGACGCCACCGCAGCCATCGACGCGGCGATTGACGAGATGCTGGGCCGGATGCGTGGTCTGAACGCCCGCGATATGCTCTCGGTCATGAAAGAGGCCGGCCTGCCGGAGAAGGCCATCCGTGCCAATATCAAGCTGGCGATCAGCGGCGGCCAGAACGAGCCTCGCGACGTGATTGCCGGGGCAATCTGGGCTTTGCTGGAGCATCCGGAACAATTGCGGATGGTGCGGGAGGGCGAGGTCTCGTGGATGCAGGTGTTCGAGGAGTATGTGCGCTGGCTCTCGCCCATCGGCATGTCGCCGCGCCGGATCGCGCGGGACGCACATTTCGGCGGGGTGGATTTTGTCGAGGGCGACGATGTGTTTCTGATGTTCAACTCCGCCAACCGCGACGAGACGGTTTTTGCCGATCCCGACCGTTTCGATGTCACCCGCGATGCCGGCAAGCATATCGCCTTCGGCGCCGGACCGCATTTCTGCGCAGGGGCATGGGCAAGCAAGGCGCTGGTCGCGGATGTGGCCCTGCCGATGGTATTCGACACCCTGCCCGACCTGAAACTCGACGGCGAGGTCCGCGTCGGCGGCTGGGCCTTTCGTGGCGTGTTGAACCTGCCTTGCGCATGGTAGGGCACGGCCCCATATAGAACCCATGTTTCGCTTTACACCCATTCTTCTGGCTGTTCTGGCCGCTTTTGTCATGTATCGTTTTTCCGCGTGGAAAACCGGGCGAGAACTGGACGGGCAGTCGACTCCGCTGAAGGATCCCGAATTGTTGCGCCTGACGCGCAAAATGGCGGAGCAACTGGATCTGCCGCAGATCAAGGTCAATATCTATGAAATCGACCCGATCAACGGGCTGGCGGCACCGGACGGGCGGATTTTCATTACCCGCGGGTTCATGAACAAATACCGCGACGGGATTGTCACGGCGGACGAGCTGGCCAGCGTGATTGCGCACGAGCTGGGGCATGTGGCGCTCGGCCATTCCAAGCGACGGATGATCGATTTCGGGGCACAGAACGCCATTCGTGTGCTGCTGATGGGTATCGTCGGGCGGCTGATCCCGTTTGTCGGGGCCTATCTTGTGAATTTCCTGATCTCGATGCTGGGCGCGAAACTGTCGCGGCAGGATGAATACGAGGCCGACGCCTATGCCGCCGCGCTGCTGACCAAATCGGGAATCGGCGTGGCGCCGCAAATCGCCATGTTCCAGAAGCTCGACTATCTGGCCGGCAAGGCGGGCGGGCAACTGGCGTGGCTGATGAGCCATCCGAAAACCGGCGAACGTATCGCCGCCATCCGCAAGCTGGAAAGCGGCTGGAAAGGGGCAGGCGCGTGAAGGTACTGATCGCCACAAGCACGGTGGATTTCGATCCGACAGAGGTGGCGATCCCGTGGAAAACCCTGTCGGAGGCCGGTCACGAGGTGCATTTTGCCACCGATACCGGAGCGCAGGGGCGGGCCGACGCGCGAATGCTGGACGGCAACGGTCTGGGTATCTGGAAACCCCTGTTACGGGCCGACGCGCGGGCGCGGGCGGCTTATGCGGAAATGCTCGGAGACGCGCGCTTTGGCGCACCGTTGCGTTACGAGGAAATTACGGTTGACGGGTGCTATGCGCTGCTGTTGCCCGGAGGGCATGCCAAGGGGATAAAACCCTATCTCGAATCCGGTGTTTTACAGCGGGCCATTGCCGGATTTTTTGCCACGGGAAAACCTGTCGGCGCGATCTGCCACGGAGTTGTGGCGGCAGCCCGCTCGACCGATCCGGCAAGCGGCAGGTCCGTGCTGTTCGGGCGCAAGACCACGGCCCTGCTGGAACGGCAGGAACGGACGGGGTACCTGCTGACAAAGCGGCGGCTCGGGGATTACTACCTGACCTATCCGGTGACGGTGGAGGCCGAGGTGACGGCGGCGCTTGCCGCGCCCGAAGATTTCAGACACGGGCCGTTGCCCGTGCTGCGTGACACGCCGGAGCATCTGTCGCGCGGGTTTACCATGCGGGACCGCAACTATCTGTCGGCGCGCTGGCCCGGTGATGTCCACCGGTTTTCCCGTGATTTTCTGGACATGCTGGGCTGAAGCCCGCGCCGCAAACAGCGCGGGCGTTCTGTTTTAGCGATAGGGGCGCAGGTAGATGTTTTCGAACGTCCGCTTGGCCCAGTGCGAAATCTTCAACTGTGGCAGGGTCAGCGAGCGTTTGTCGCTGCGATAGACAAGAATGCCGGAATTCAGCGTGTCGACGATGCAGACCAGCTCCGATTTGAAG
>JALSHL010000297.1 GCA_026982255.1 Paracoccaceae bacterium
CGGCTGGATGTGCCGCGCGATCCGGCGTTGAAGGATCCGGCAAAGTGGCGCTATCTGGGGAAATCCATGATGCGCAAGGATATTCCGGCCAAGTCCACGGGCACGGCGGAATACGGGATCGATGTGAAACTGCCGGATATGGTGTTCGCAACCGTGCGGATGTCGCCACGCCTTGGCGGGAAGATGCTGTCTTTCGATGCAACGGTGGCGCGCGACATGCCGGGGGTGTTGAAGGTGGTCGACCTCGGCACCGGCATCGGGGTGATTGCGCGCAACACATGGCTGGCGATGCAGGCGGCCGAAGCGGTGGAGGTCGAATGGGGCGAGGCGCCCTACCCCGCGGACACGGAGGCGATGTTCGGACGGATCAGTGCGGCGTTTGAAACCAGAGCCAACACGCGGTTGCGTGATGACGGCGATGTGGAGGAAGCCTTCGCCGATGCCCCCGCGGAGCGGATTATCGAGGCCGAATACCGTCTGCCCTATCTGGCCCACGCCACGATGGAGCCGATGAATGGCACGGCGCTGTTTACCGGTGATGCGCTGGAGGTCTGGGCCGGAAACCAGGCGCCGATGGCGGCGCGGGCGGCCACGGCAGCGGCCACGGGACTGGAGCCGGAACAGGTGACGGTGCATACAACATTTCTTGGCGGCGGTTTCGGGCGGCGCTATGAAACCGACTTCACGGTCTATGCGGCAAAAATGGCGGAGGCCCTGCCCGGGGTGCCGGTGAAAACCACCTGGTCGCGCGAAGAGGATATGCGGCACGACTATTACCGCCCCGCTGCCGTTGCGCGGTTCCGGGCGGTTGTGGACGAACGCGGGCCGGTGGCCTTGTCGGGGGCGCTGGCGGCGCCGTCGGTCATGCGGGCCTCGATGCGGCGCACGGGGCTGGGGAAGCTGGCGGTCGGGCCGGACAAGGCGATGATGGAGGGACTGTTCGACCAGCCATACAGAATCACCAACTACCGGATCACGGGACATATTGCCGAGGTCGGCGTGCCGCTGGGGTTCTGGCGCTCGGTCGCGAGTTCGCACAACGGGTATTTCCACGAGTGTTTCATGGATGAAATTGCCGTGGCTGCGGGGCGCGACCCGCTGGAAATGCGGCTGGAGCTAATGAAAGGGGTCGATCCGGTCTCGCACAGGGTGCTGGCGCGGGTGGCGGAGATGTCGGACTGGAATGGCGCGCGGTCTGCGGGCGTCGGGCGTGGCGTGGCCTTTACCTATTCCTTCGGCACGCCGGTGGCGGAGGTGGTGGAGGTCTCGCAAACCGACGACGGGATTTCCATCGACAGGGCGTGGATAGCGGCGGATGTCGGGACGCTTCTCGATCCCGACAATGCGCGGACGCAACTGGTCAGCGGCATGATCTACGGTCTCAGCGCCGCGGTGCATGGCGAGATTACTTTCGATGCGGGCGAGGTCGAGCAGTTCAACTTCCCCGACTATGACGCCCTGCGGATGCACACGGTGCCGGTGTTCGAGGTCGATATTCTGGAAAACAAGGAACATCTGAGCGGGATCGGAGAGCCGGGGGTGCCGCCCGCGATGCCCGCGCTGGCCAATGCCGTGTTCGATCTGACGGGTATCCGGACCCGTCGTTTGCCGCTGTCGAAGGATTTCGAGTTTGCGGGGTAGCGGCGCGCGGGATCAACCGCGCGCCACGACAATCAGAAGCCGATGTATTCGATGAACTGGTCCATCATCACGGTCCACCAGTCGAAGGTGTCATTGAAATTCTCGACCGATACGCCGCCATACATGTTGTAGTCCATTTCCACCAGCGGGTCGCTCTGGTCGTTCAGATAGACCTTGATCCAGCGCTTGTCGCGGTTGAAATCCTGCGCCCGTGTCAGGGACATGCCGTCATCCATATCGAAGGAGGCGCTGAACTGGATGGAACGGCAATTCGCGCCATCGGTGCAGCCGTAGAAAAAGACGTTGAAATTGTAACCGCCGGAACGGGATTTGATCAGCGGATCGCCAACGTTGTCGGTGGTGATTTCGGCCTTGAAACCAAGATCCTGTATCAGAGATGCAATAACTTCGGGATCCTTGGCATCCACCAGAGCCTGCGCGTTGGCGACAACCGGGGTCAGGGCCAGCATGGCACCCGCGACGAGAGATTTATTAAACATACGAGAATCCTTGTAATAGTTTCGTGCAGGTTGATTATAGCGGCATCACCTGACTTGAGAACTGTATTTTTCTGAAAAAGTGGCGCGGTTGACGGGGCTCGAACCCGCGACCTCCGGCGTGACAGGCCGGCACTCTAACCAGCTGAGCTACAACCGCGCTTTCGGTCTTGCGACCGGGGTGGCAATGGCGCGGTTGACGGGGCTCGAACCCGCGACCTCCGGCGTGACAGGCCGGCACTCTAACCAGCTGAGCTACAACCGCGCATTTGCCTTCTGCCGCAGCATCAGCCTTGGCTGAGGGCGTTCTACTGTTGCGACTTTCGCGCGTCAAGCGGATTGCGACAGGGTTTGGAAAAATTTCCGGAAGGGCTTGAAGCTATAGCGACTAGAGATCGTATATCGGCTGCAACAGAAGCATTACGGGGAATCACCTGATGGCCGAGAGTTTGACATTGAAAGTGGACGGCATGGACTGTCCGAGTTGCGCAAGCAAGGTGGAGGGTGCGGTTTGCGCCCTGCCCGGCGTCGAGGGGGCGACGCTGAACTATTCCAGCCAGAAGCTGAAGCTGGAGGTGGTCAATGCCGGCGAGGCCGAGGCGAAGGTCACGCGGGCCATCGAGAAACTGGGCTACAGGATTATCTCCGAGGAGGCAGCCCCCGCCGCGCCGCAGGGCTGGTGGCAGACGCGCAAGGGGCGGCTGGTGATTGTGTCCGGCGCGTTGCTGGCGCTGGCGACGGTGCTGTCGGTGGTTTTGCCGGAATACGCGGATTATGTTTTTGCCGGCGCCGGATTGCTGGCGCTGGTGCCGCTGGCGAAAAAGGCGGTGATGGGCACGCTGGCGGGGCAGCCGTTCACCATCGAAACCCTTGTGACTATCGCGGTGATCGGAGCTATTTTCATCGACCAGTCGGCCGAGGCGGCTATCGTGGTATTCCTGTTCCTGATCGGCGAGCTGCTGGAGATGATCGCAGCGACCAAGGCGCGACGCTCCGTCGAGGCGCTGGCCGATCTGGTGCCGAAAACCGCGCTTCTGGTGGTGGACGGCACGGTGCGCGAGGTGCCGGCCTCGGCGCTGGAAATCGGCGATATTGTCGAGGTCCGGCCCGGTGGCTACGTTCCGGCAGACGGGGTGATTGTCGAGGGGGAATCCTCGTTCAACGAAGCCAGTATCACGGGCGAATCCATTCCCAGACACAAGGAAGCGGGCGAGGATGTGTTTGCCGGATCGGTCAACGCCGACGGGCTGGTGCGGATTGAAACCACCGCCACTGCTGACAACAATATCATCGCACGGATTTTGCAGATGGTGGAGGAGGCCGAGGCCAGCAAATCCCCCACGGCGCGGTTTATCGACGAATTCAGCGTCTATTATACCCCCGGCGTGATCGTGCTGGCGGCGCTGATTGCCTTCGTGCCGCCGCTGGCGGTCGGGGCGGACCTGACGGAGTGGATTTACAAGGGCCTGGCGATCCTGTTGATCGGCTGTCCCTGTGCGCTGGTGCTATCAACGCCGGCGGCGGTGACCTCGGGGATTTCCTCGGGCGCGCGGCAGGGGCTGCTGATGAAAGGCGGCGCGGTGCTGGAGGCGGTCGGCCGGATTTCCCGCGTGGCCTTCGACAAGACCGGAACGCTGACAAAGGGCGCGCCGAAGGTGACGGATATGATCGGCTTCTCGGGTGATCCGCAAGAGATGCTGGCGCTGGCGGCGGCGGTGGAATCGGGGTCCTCGCATCCGCTGGCGCTGGCGGTGCTGGAACGGGCCGAAGGGCTGGACATTCCCGAGGCGACGGAGTCGCAGGCCTTGCAGGGACGCGGGGTGCAGGCGCAGGTGAATGGCGCGACAATCACCGTAGCCTCGCCGCGCTATGCCGAAAGCCTGACGACAATCGACGCGGTGCATCTGCAGAGCATCCGCGATCTGGAAGCCGCAGGCAAAACCGTCGCTATCGTGTTGCGCGACAAGGAGGCGCTGGGGCTGCTGGCCATGCGGGACGAGTTGCGTGAGGATGCCCGTGCGGCCATGACCCGCCTGAAGGAAATGGGCGTCGCGCCGATCATGCTGACCGGTGACAACGCGCTGACCGGCAAGGCGCTGGCCGACGAACTGGGGATCGAGGTGAAGGCGGAACTGATGCCGGCGGACAAGCTGGAGTATATTTCCCGCCTCGGCGATCAGGGCACCGTCGGTATGGTGGGCGACGGGATCAACGACGCCCCTGCCCTTGCCCGCGCCGATGTCGGAATCGCCATGGGTGGCGGCACGGATGTGGCCATCGAGACCGCCGATGCGGTGTTGCTGCACGAGAAGGTTACGGATGTGCCGGCCCTGATCGACCTGTCGCGCGAGACGATGAAGGTTATCAAACAGAATATCACCATTGCACTGGGGTTGAAGGCGGTGTTTCTGGTCACCACGCTGTTCGGGGTTACGACATTGTGGATGGCGATTTTCGCCGATACCGGTGCAACCGTTCTGGTCACGATCAACGCGCTGCGTCTGCTGGGCTACAAACCGAAACGCTAGGGTGCAGGCGGCTGCGGGAAACCGTGGCCGTCTGTATCGGAGGGGAATGGTGGGTGATGAGAGGCTCGAACTCCCGACATCTTCCGTGTAAAGGAAGCGCTCTACCAACTGAGCTAATCACCCGTTCCGTGGAGGCTGATAAACCGAATTTCCGGTGGCTTCAAGCACTAGTTTTGCAAAATCCGCACGATCCGGACAAAAAATGCGTGGCGACGGAAAAAGGCCGCCCCGTTGCCGGAGCGGCCCCGCTTTCCATGGCCCGTGCGCTTAATGTGCCCGCACCGCCTCGCCGGAGGATTTGGCGCTGCTGACGGCTGCGGCTTTGGCTGCTTCGGCCGCCTCGTCCCACTCGATGGGTTCGGGCATACGCACCAGAGCGCGCTCCAGAACGTCCATCACGTCCGAGACCGGAATAATTTCCAGACCGTCCTTGACGATGTCGGGGATCTCGGCCAGATCCTTTTCGTTTTCGGCCGGAATCATCACCGTCTTGATGCCGCCACGCAGGGCTGCGAGGAGTTTTTCCTTCAGCCCGCCAATGGGCAGCACGTTGCCGCGCAGGGTTACCTCGCCGGTCATGGCGATGTCACGATGCACCGGAATGCCGGTGATAACCGACACGATCGAGGTCACCATGCCGATGCCGGCGCTCGGGCCGTCCTTCGGGGTAGCGCCTTCGGGAACGTGGACGTGGATGTCCATTTTCTCGAACTCCGGCGGCTTGATGCCCAGTTCAACCGATTTGGAGCGCACAAAACTGGAGGCCGCCTCGATCGATTCCTTCATCACGTCGCCGAGCTTGCCGGTGGTTTTCATGCGGCCCTTGCCGGGCAGACGCAGGGCCTCGATCTGCAACAAATCGCCCCCCGCCTGTGTCCAGGCCAGACCGGTGACAACGCCGACCTGGTCTTCTTCCTCGGCCAGACCGAATTTGAAGCGACGCACACCGAGGTAGTCGGACAGGTTCTCGCTGGTGATCACGACCTTTTCGGCCTTGCCCATCACGATTTCCGTCACCGCCTTGCGGCAGAGTTTGGCGATCTCGCGTTCCAGGTTACGCACGCCGGCCTCGCGGGTGTAATAGCGGATGATGTCGGTCAGGGCGTCGTCCTGCAACTCGAACTCGTCCTTCTTCAACCCGTGGCCCTTGATCTGCTTCTGCAACAGATGGCGGCGCGCGATCTCGGATTTTTCCTGCTCGGTGTAACCGGCAAGCGAGATGATCTCCATGCGGTCCAGCAGCGGGCCGGGCATGTTGTAGCTGTTCGCCGTGGTCAGGAACATCACGTTGGACAGGTCGTATTCGACCTCCAGATAGTGATCGACGAAGGTGCTGTTCTGCTCCGGATCGAGAACCTCCAGCATGGCGCTGGCGGGGTCGCCGCGGAAATCCTGCCCCATCTTGTCGATCTCGTCGAGCAACATGAGCGGATTGGACGATTTCGCCTTTTTCATCGACTGGATGATCTTGCCGGGCATGGAACCGATATAGGTGCGGCGATGGCCGCGGATCTCGGACTCGTCACGCACGCCGCCGAGGCTGATGCGGATAAACTCGCGCCCCGTGGCCTTGGCGACCGATTTGCCGAGGCTGGTTTTACCAACCCCCGGCGGACCGACAAGGCAGAGGATCGGGCCGCGCAGTTTCTTGCTGCGCTGCTGCACGGCGAGATATTCGACGATCCGTTCCTTGACCTTTTCGAGGCCGTAGTGATCCTTGTCGAGGATTTCCTGCGCTTTCGACAGGTCTTTCTTGACGCGTTTCATTTTGCCCCAGGGCAAAGAAAGCATCCAGTCAAGATAGTTGCGCACGACCGTTGCTTCCGCCGACATGGGCGACATGTTCTTGAGCTTTTTCAGCTCGCCCTCGGCCTTTTCTCTGGCTTCTTTCGACAGTTTGACGCTATCGATACGCTCCTGAAGCTCGTCGAGTTCCGAGGAGCCTTCGTCGCCGTCTCCGAGTTCCTTCTGGATCGCCTTCATCTGTTCGTTCAGATAGTATTCGCGCTGCGTGCGCTCCATCTGCGACTTGACGCGCGACTTGATCTTTTTCTCGACCTTGAGGACCGACATCTCGCTGTTCATCAGCGCATAGATTTTCTCCAGACGCTCGGCCACATTGGCCAATTCCAGCAGTTTCTGCTTTTCCTCGATGGAAATGCCGAGGTGGCCGGCAACCGTATCGGCCAGTTTCGCGGCGGTTTCGGCCTCGGCAATGGCGTTGACGGCGTCTTCGGGGACGTTCTTGTTCAGACGGGCGTAGCGCTCGAATTCCTCGCTGACCGAACGGGTCAGGGCGGTGACGGTATCGGGGTCGCCCTCGGTCTCGATGACCGGATCGGCTTCGGCCTCGAAATACTCGTCGTTTTCGAGGAAGCGGGAGATTTTCACGCGGCTTTTGCCCTCGACCAGAACCTTTACCGTGCCGTCGGGCAGCTTGAGAAGCTGAAGAACGTTCGCTATCACACCGTATTCATTGATTGTTTCGATGCTCGGCTCGTCCTCGGCGGCGTCTTTCTGGCTCGACAGCAGGATCTGCTTGTCGTCGTTCATCACCTCTTCGAGGGCGCGAACGGATTTTGCGCGGCCGACAAAAAGCGGCACGATCATGTGGGGGAAAACAACAATATCCCGCAGGGGGAGAACCGGATATGTAACGCTGCTCATCTCAGTCATGGATATTCCTTATAGCTGCAAGGCGCGGCGTCCCGTGATTGGCAACGGCAGCGCCTCCAATAGTTATTGTTAATCTGGAGGCCGGAAGCCGGAGTTTCAAGGGCAAATCCGCGTGATGCGCTGCATCTGGTCGCATATCCACTCGCCGGTTTTGGCGCTATTCCCTGTTTCATGGATATCGTTTTCGACCTCGACCGCTTCGTTACGGCCCAAGGGCCGGTCTATGAAACCGCTGTGGCAGAACTGCGCAACGGGCGCAAGGAAGGCCACTGGATGTGGTATATTTTTCCGCAGATCAGCGGCCTCGGTGTATCGCAGACCTCGATTTTCTATGCCATCGGCGATCGCGCGGAAGCGGCGGCCTATCTGGCCCATCCTGTGCTGGGGCCGCGTCTGGTGGAATGCACACGGCTGGCACTGGCCCATGCGGACAAGGGGGCGCCGGCGCTGTTCGGGCATCCGGACGATCTGAAATTCCAGTCCTCGCTGTCGCTGTTTTCTCGTGTCAGAGGCGCCGATCCGGTGTTCCAACAGGCGCTCGATGCGTTTTTCGGCGGCATCGGTGACGAGAAAACCCTGAAAATCCTGCGCGTCGCCTTTATTGAATCGCTCGGCTGAGCTTCTTTTTTGCGCAAATACTCAGAGCGGCGCCAGATCCCCCTTGGCTCGTCGTGCGTGGAAGGCCACTACGAAATCCCCCAGCGTATCCGCGGCTATCGCCTCGCGCAGGCCCTGCATGAGTTCCTGATAATAATGCAGGTTGTGCCATGTCAGCAGCATGGACGAGATGATCTCCTGCGCCTTGAAAACATGGTGCAGATAGGCACGGGAATAGTTTGTGCAGGTCGGGCAGGAACATTCCGGATCGATCGGGCGCGGGTCGTCCTGATGGCGGGCGTTCTTGATATTGAGCGCCCCCATGCGGGTCAGCACCTGTCCCGTGCGGCCCGAGCGGCTGGGCAGAACGCAGTCGAACATATCGACGCCGCGCTGCACCGCGCCGACGATATCGTCCGGCTTGCCTACCCCCATCAGGTAGCGCGGCTTGTCCGCTGGCAGCATATCGGGGGCGTAGTCGAGAACTTCGAACATTGCCGCCTGCCCTTCCCCGACCGCCAGCCCGCCGATGGCGTAGCCGTCAAAGCCGATGTCCTTTAGCGCCTTGGCGCTTTCCTCGCGCAGATGCGGGAAAGTGCTGCCCTGCTGGATGCCGAACAGGGCGTGGTCGGGGCGGTCTCCGAA
>JALSHL010000298.1 GCA_026982255.1 Paracoccaceae bacterium
TTTTCAGGGTCACCAGTTCCCGCGACATGCGGATCTGGTCGGCCTTTTCGATCAAGGTCTGGCGGCGCTTGGGCTGTTTGATTTCTTCGGCACGTTCCAGCAGTGTGTCGAGGTCGCCATATTCGTTGATCAGCAGCGCGGCGGTCTTGATGCCGATGCCCGGCGCGCCCGGGATGTTGTCGACCGAGTCACCGGCCAGCGCCTGCACGTCG
This sequence comes from Paracoccaceae bacterium, assembly GCA_026982255.1. Lineage (GTDB taxonomy): Bacteria > Pseudomonadota > Alphaproteobacteria > Rhodobacterales > Rhodobacteraceae > NORP23. The sequence goes on from JALSHL010000298.1 coordinate 213, forward strand.
ATGACCTTTTCCGGCGGCACGCCGAATTTTTCCTCGACCTCTTCCACCCCGATGTGGCGGTTTTTCATGCCGTCCACCATTTCCACGCCGCCGCCGACCAGTTGCATCAGGTCCTTGTCCGAGGAAATGATCGTCACCCGTCCGCCGGCCTCGCGTGCCTGCGTGGCGTAGGTGGCGATGATGTCGTCGGCCTCGTAACCTTCGAGTTCGACCGACGGCAGGTTGAAGGCCCGCGTGGCATCGCGGATCAGCGGAAATTGCGGCACGAGGTCCTCGGGCGCCGGCGGCCGGTTGGCCTTGTATTCGGGATATATTTTCGAGCGGAACGTCGGCCCCTTGGCGTCGAAAACCACGGCCACATGGGTGGGGGCGTCGTGGCCGGTGTTATCCTCGACCATCTTGTAGATCATGTTGCAGAATCCGGCGAGCGCGCCCACCGGCAGCCCGTCGGATTTCCGCGTCAGCGGTGGCAAGGCATGATAGGCGCGGAAAATGAACCCCGAGCCGTCAATCAGATGCAGATGGTGCCCCTTGCCGAATGCCATGTCAGTGGCCGATGCCGGAACCCGCCTTCAGGACGAATTTCTTGTCGCAATAGGGGCACTCGACAAATCCCTTGTCGGCCGGAATGGTCAGATAGACACGCGGATGCTCGCCGTTGCCGTCGCACATGACGGAGGTTTTCGCGACTTCTTCGGTTTCGGGTGCTTCGATTGTCATTTTTCTCTCCGTTTATTCAGCGCGTTGTAACATACGCCCCAGCGGGCGGCCACCGAGGATATGGACGTGCAGGTGCGGCACCTCCTGCACACCGTTGCGACCGGCGTTGGCGATCAGGCGATAGCCGTCACCGCCATTGCCCGGGGTCGCGCCGATGGCATGTGTAATCGCCCCGATCACGCGGGTAAAGTCGAGGATTTCGGGATCCGTGGCCTCTTGCGCGAAATGGTCGTAGTTGACGTAGTAGCCCTTCGGAATCACCAGAATATGCTCCGGCGCCTGCGGGGTGATGTCGCGAAAGGCCAGCGTGTATTCGGTTTCCATCACCGTATCGCTGGGAATTTCGTGGCGCAGGATTTTGGCGAAGATGTTTTCCTCGTCGTATTCATAGGGCATGGTGTGACCTCATTCAAAAGACAGATCGCGGGCGATGGTTTCGGCCCGATGTTGCGGGATTTTCAGGAAGGCGGCAAGGGCCACCGCGTTAGTGTCCGTGTCGTATTTTTCGTGCATGAAAAACAGTGCCGGAAGCCCCATTTCCTGCAGGGCCTCGTGATCGGCGCGGATGTTGTTGTGCAGGGCGGCGATCAGGGCGCCGCTGACCTCGGTTTGTGTCTGCCCGTCCGACAGGCCGATGCGCTGGGCGTGGCCGACCAGATAGTCGTCGTCGAACACGCAGCCGACATCGAGAACACGCAGATGGCAGCGGTCGCCAGCGAAATCGGCGAGGGTTTCCAGGTTGCTCGGGTCCATGCAGATGGTCAGCGCGTCGGTTTCCAGTTGTTCATACAGCAGCTTCAGGAACGCGCGCCGGTGCCGGTTGCGTTTCGGGCGCGAGTGTTCCAGCCCGCCGAGGTCCGGCAGGCCCGTGCCGGATTCATCGAATACATAGCCAAGCGATTTCACCCCGTTGGCCTGCGCAAAAGCCTCGGCAAAGCGTTTGCCGACGTGCCATTTCTTGCAAAGCACCACCTGAAGCGTGTTCTGCCGTCCGATCCGGCTGCCGCGTTCCCAGAAACGCTCGCCGAAACGGTGGCCGGAGCGCCCGCGGTTGTTGAGATAGGCGATCAGCCGCCGTCCGTCCGGTCCGGTTTGCACCGGATGATCGCTGGTGAATTCCCCGGCCAGCCGTTTTTTCAGGTCGGTTGCCTGTGGCGATATCTTGCGGGCGAACAGGTAGTCCTGCGACAGCAGGAAATCGAGGTGGTCGGCATAAAACACTGTCGGCAGCCCGTAGTCCGAAAACGACAGGAAAGTCAGCGTGCGCGATTCCACTTCGCTGCGCGGCACCAGATGCAGCACCAGCGTCTGGAAAAAGGTTTCGTCCGGTATCCATGTGGTTTTGAAGAACCGCACGATGTCGGGGCGCTTTTTCAGCAGGGAGAGTATCTTGCCGATGGTATTGCGGCGCAGGCACCACCATTGCGAGCCGATCATGATCTGCAACCCGTCCGGCAGGCTGCGTTCCAGTTTCAGCGCCCGCTGGATGCGGACGGAGGCATAGAACAACGGTTTGCGCGCCCGCTCGTTGAACCAGTGGCGGTAAACGAGACGCTCTTCTTTCAGGCCGACCTTGATCCAGTCGCTTTCGAAAAAGTCGTTATGCTCGATAAAATCCTTGTCGCTTTCACGCAGGAAACGGTGCATGTGGCCGACCGGTTTGATCGGCATGCAGTCGCCGCTGAGCATGTAGAAATGCGTTGCCTCGGGGAAGGCTTCGTATCCGGTGTTCACCGCGTTCAGGGTGCCCTGCACCAACGACCACTCGCCCCAGCCGCATTTGACCCGTCTGGCAAAAACCACGTTGGGATTTTTGTCGAGGCCGTCCTTCAGTATCCGGAAATCTTCGCTGCTACCGTTTGCGTCGAAATGCACGGCCACGAAATCGCCGGCGCGGGTCAGCATATCGACCTGCTCCACGATCTGGGCCGGGTTTTTGTGACACAGCAGGATGAAACAGATTTTAGCCATACGCGCCTGATAGTCGAAAAATTCGGGCCAGAATAGAGGGTTTTCCCGCTACATAGAAGGCGCAAAACAATTCGCGTGAAATCCCTGTTTGAATGTGCCAGAAATACGGGCATGAGACGTTTCGGAAAGCCGCCGGTGAAGGGCGTAACCTATAAAGTCCGTCATGGCACCTATGCCGTGATCCGGCGTGGTCGCGATCTGTTGGTGACGGAACAGGCGGAGCCGTTCCCCGAATTCCAGCTCCCTGGCGGCGGTATTGATCCCGGCGAAAGTCCGATACAGGCGCTGCACCGCGAGGCTTACGAGGAAACCGGCTGGACGATTGCTATAGAGAGGCGCCTCGGGGCCTATGCCAATTTTACCTATATGCCGGAATACGATCTGTGGGCGCAGAAGGTCTGTCACATCTATCTGTGTCGCCCCGTGATCCGCAAATCCGCTCCGGTGGAGCCGCTGCATACAGCCGTCTGGATGACTCCGGAAACCGCGATCGCGCAGCTTGGCAGTGACGGGGATCGTGCGTTTGTGCAGTTACTGCGGCTTTGACAGGTCTTTTTTCAGGTTGGTCCATGTCAGGGCATGGCGATAGTTCTGCATGTTGAACAGCCCGTAAAACACCCATGCCACCAGTGCCATCAGCAGGATGGCAAAGATCGTATCGCTGAAGAAATGCGCGCCGACGATCACCCGCAGGGCAATGCCGAGCAGCATCAGCGGCAGCACAACCAGAGCCGCTATCCAGCGCCAGATGCCGCGCAGGTTCGGCCAAAGCACAATAGCCAGCACGATAATACCCGAGGCCAGCGCGCTGCCCTCGCCCGACACGAAAGAGCAATCGATGTCGCACTGGTCTGTCATCAACCACGGTGGTGTAAACGACATTTCGCCGCCGAACGGCGCCACATCACGCGGGCGGGCGCGCCCCCAATAGGTTTTCAGGATGGAATTTGCCAGAAACAGCGGTCCGGCCAGAAAGGTTGCGACCATAAAGCCCCAGACATTGATCGAAATGGCGCGGCGTTTGCCGATCAGCCAGCTGCGGACCAGCATGGCGAGGCTGGCGAGGGCGAACAGGGCAAGGGTGTAAATCAGCGTCAGGCGGATGAATTGCAGCAATGCGCTCTCGGCATGAACAAATCCGTCGTCCAGATCGTAAAACCACGCGGAAACCCGCAGATCTATATCCGGATAGACAAGAAACAGCGCAGTCAACAGAACCGTGATTATTGCAAGCCACCAGCCGGTGGCTTTCCACGAAAGACCTGACATTTACAGTTTCCCCTTGGGCGAATGTTTGCCGGAATTGGCGATTGCGGAATAAACCCTACACAGGGTTTGCGCCCTGATATAGGCTGGTGCCAACGCAAGATAAAGGATTTCATCATGCTCAAGCCGGTTTACGTCGTCACGCCCCTGTTCATTCTGGCCGCCTGCGCCAGCCTGACACAGGAACAATGCACCAACGGGGACTGGAACGGAATAGGCTATCAGGACGGAGTAAACGGCCGGCTTGAAAGCTATATCGACCGGCATCGCGAGTCCTGCTCCGATTACGGTATCACGCCGGATCTGACCGCGTGGCTCAAAGGGCGGGCCGAGGGGTTGAAACAGTATTGCACCCGTCCGAATGCCTATGCAGAGGGGCGCAGCGGGGACGAGTTGAATCCTGTTTGCACCACTGATGTCGACGGGCTGCGGCTCGCCAATTTCTATGGTCTGCGCTATTTCGAAATTACCGGACAGATCGATACTTCGCGCGAGGAAATCGACACGCTGATGGGGCTGCTGGAAGCTGACGACGGATCGCTGCCGCCGGAAACGCGCCAGTATTACCTGACGCGGATCAATAATTTGCAGAGCCTGATCCTCGATTTGATCGAGGAGCGCGCGAAATATGCGGCCGTTCCGGCCTAAAGTTTCGATAACAGTGCCGGCGTAGGCCAGGCATCGGCCGGCATCCCCAGGCGGAGTTGCTCGGCCTGCACGGCGTCGCGGGTGCGCGCGCCCAGAATACCATCGATCTTGCCGACGTCATGGCCCCGCGCTGCCAGCTTGCGTTGCAGTTCTTTCATCTGTGCATCGTTCAGTCCCGTATCGGGATTGCCTGCCGCGTAGCGTTTCGCCCCGCCCAGACGGGTGGCCAGATAGGCGGCTGTGGTCGAATAGATGAAGGACTGGTTCCATTCCAGATAGACATCGAAATTGCGAAAGGCGAGGAATTTCGGTCCCTTGCGCCCCTGCGGCAGCAGCAGCGAGGCCTGCATTCCGTCGCCCGGCATATTGCCGTTGCGCGCGCGCAGGCCCATGGCCTCCCAGTCGCCGACGCCCAGTTTTGTGCCCAGACCGGACAGCTCCCAGCGGGTGGAATCGGGGGCGGTGACTTCGATCAGCCAGGGTTCTCCGGCCTTCCAGCCGAGCGAGCGAAGCAGGTTCGCCGCTGTCAGGATTGCATCCGGCGCACTGGTTTTCAGCTTCACATGTCCGTCGCCGTCGCCATCAATACCCTTGGAGAGGATATCCTCGGGCAACATCTGCACCATGCCGATCTCGCCGGCCCATGCGCCGGTGGTCGTGGCCGGATCCAGATCGCCGCGCGCCACCATTTCTATCGCGCCCAGCAATTGCGGGCGGAACAGTTGCGGGCGACGACAGTCATGCGCCAGCGTTGCCAGCGCGTTGACCGTGTTGAAATCCCCCTGCACGGCGCCATAGTCGGTTTCCAGCGCCCAGAAGGCGGTGATCACCTCGGGCGGCACGCCGAATTCGGAGCGCGCGCGATTGAAGGTGGCGCTGTAACGTTCCATATTTTGCGCCCCTTTGGTCATGCGATAACTGCTGACCGAGCGTTGCGAGAATTCCAGAAAGGTTTGGCGGAAAACACCCTGTGCGCGGTCGCGGGACAGCACCTTTTGATCCTGTCGCGCCGATCGCACTACGGCATCGACTGCGGCGGGGTCATAGCCTGCTGCCAGCGCTTCGGCCTTTATGCCCTGCATGAAATCAGAAAACGATCCGCCACAGGGGACATTCTGGGCAAAGGAAGGGAATGCGATGGAAAGCGAGAGCAGCGCGGCGGTCAGGGGAAATTTCATAAAGTTACCTCGAAAAACAAAATTGCAGACAAAACGGTAGACCGCCCGAATCCCGCAAGCAACCCCCGTGTTAGAGCGAGGCCCGCACACGGCGCAGGATAACCGCGTCCGACAGGGTAAAACGCCGCCCCGAGGGTTCGTTGAAAATCACGTCTATCCAGGCATTCGATGCCCGCTGCGGGTCAAATTCGGAATAGAAAATATCGAACTCGGCGAAGCTCTCGCCGTTGCCGATTTCGAGCATACGCACGATCTGTTCGGTGTTGGGACCATAGGCCAGATTGAGCCGCGCATAGGCCTTGAACGGTTCGGCGGATTCCGACCGCAGGGCAATCCGCACCAGATCGTTGCGGCCCAGCCCGCGCAACCCGTCCTCGGGCAGGCCCAGCGCCAGCGACAGGAAACTGCCGTCGAAAGCGCCAAAAGCCAGCCCCAGTCCGCCGTCCGCCGCCGAAATCTCCATCTCGGCGGTGCTGGCGTCGTGGTGCAGGTTGACCCGCGGGGCCAGTTCCGTGCCGGTCAGGACGGTGCCGGAAATGCCGCCGCCGAAACCGCTGTTGACCAGATCCGGCGTATAGGCCCACTGGGTCTTGGCCGGCGGGGCGAAGCCTTGCGGAAATTCCATGCGTTGCCGTTCGGACGGGCGGGTGCTACGCGCGAACAATCCCATTGTCAGCTACCTGTCGGGGCCATGTTGGCATCGCGCGTCGCCTGCATGAAGGCGCGGATGATCCGCAGCGCGCGTTCCTCTTCCTTGTCGTTTTTGGCGTAGCCGGTGACCGACAACGCCACCAGACGCCCGTTGATTTCGGTGAATGCCCGCCAGTAGCGGTTGGAGGCCCCCGCCTCGTCGGTGAAGGCGCTGTCCTCCAGCAGGATATAGAGCGCGACATCGGACTGTTTCGCCTTGATGATCGAAACCGCGCCGTCCACGTTGCTTTTGCCCATGGAGAACAGCCCGACGGGGGAGGCGAGAAACTCGCCCAGCGCCGCCAGTGCCGGTTTCAGCCCGTTTTCGCTTCCGGCAAGGCCGGTGGGCGAGACGCTGGCCGTCAGCAAGGCGGAAATCGGCATCCGGCCCATTTGTCCGGTAGCCTCGACCCGTCGGCAGTCGCTCAGGAACATGAACACGCCGCGCGGGTTTTCGTCGATGGTCGGTCGATCGACGCAGAAGCCCGGCGGGGCGGCGATCACCACATCCACACCGCCCGCTGTTACCACAACAGATTGCGGAATCGGGCTGGGAAACATCTGCCCGTCCGAGGTCGGCAACCCGGCGCATCCGGCCAGAACGGCCGTGAACACCAGCAGCGCCGCCCTGCGGTTTATGCGATCAAAGATCCGCATAAATGTGCTTTTCCTTCCTGGCGCCCGGGTGGGTCACCGCGCCCAGATGGGTTTCGCCCACCTGCTGCGCATATTTCCACAGCGCGCCGGAGGCATAGATCGTTTCGCGCGGGCCTTTCCAGTCGGCGCGGCGTTTTTCCATTTCCTCGTCGGACACATCGACCGAGATTTCGCCGGTTTCGGCATTCAGCGTGATGATATCGCCGTCCTTGACCAGTGCGATCGGCCCGCAATGGGCGGCCTCCGGTCCAACGTGACCGACGCAGAACCCGCGCGTCGCGCCCGAGAAACGGCCGTCGGTGATCAGCGCCACCTTCTTGCCCATGCCCTGACCGGACAGCGCCGCGGTGGTTGCCAGCATCTCGCGCATTCCGGGGCCGCCTGCGGGGCCTTCGTTGCGGATTACCAGAACATCCCCTTCCTTGTAGGTGCGGTTCTGCACGGCGGCGAAAGCGTCTTCCTCGCATTCGAACACGCGCGCGGGGCCGGTAAATGTCAGTTGCTCCGGCGTCATGCCGGCGATTTTCACGATTGCGCCGGTGGGGGCCAGATTGCCCTTCAGCCCGACAACGCCGCCGGTTTCCGAGATCGGCGCATCGACCGGATAGATCACCCGCCCGTCGGCCTCGCCGGTTACGGCATCGACTTCCTCGCCAATGGTGCGACCGGATGCGGTCATACAGCCGCGATGCAGCAGGCCCTTCTTGTCCAGTTCTTTCATCACTACGGGAATCCCGCCGACCTCGAACAGGTCTTTGGCCACGAAGTTTCCGCCCGGTTTCAGGTCAACGAAATAGGGGGTTTCGCGGAAGATGTCGCAAACGTCCTGTAGCGTGAATTCGATCCCCGCCTCGTGTGCAATCGCGGGCAGGTGCAGGCCGGCGTTGGTGGAACCGCCGGTGCAGGCCACGATCCGCGCCGCGTTTTCCAGCGCCTCGCGGGTCACGATGTCCCGTGCGCGGATGTTGTGTTTCAGCAGGTTCATCACCGCCTCGCCCGATGCCTCGGCATAGGAATCGCGGCTTTCATAGGGTGCGGGTGCGCCGGCGGAGTTGAACAGCGCCAGCCCGATGGCCTCGGATACCGACGCCATGGTGTTGGCAGTAAACTGCCCGCCGCAGGCACCGGCCGAAGGACAGGCGACCGCTTCGAGTTTTTCCAGCTCGCAGGTGGACATGTTGCCGGCCTGATGCTCGCCCACAGCCTCGAACACGTCCTGAACGGTGACGTCG